>JACRDR010000033.1 GCA_016212845.1 Elusimicrobiota bacterium | reverse complement strand
GTGACCGCGGCGGCCGGGAATTTCGCCGGGCTCCTGCGCTCGCCGTGGCTGAAGGGGCTGGGCCTTGCGCTGGGCGCGGCGACGACCTATTATACTGTCCGCACCCGGAGCACGGCAGGCGCCGCGGTGAACGGAGACTCTCGACATGGCTGACAACTCTGGTGACTCCCTCGTAGCATTCCTCCTCGGCGGCGCCGTCGGCGTCGTCGCCGGACTCCTCTTGGCCCCCCGCTCGGGCGCCGAAACCCGCGAACAGCTGGCCGATTGGCTCGAGCAGAACCGCGAGAAGACCCGCGAGATCCTCGAGCACGGCCGCGAAGCGCTGGGCGAGAAAAAGGGACAGGTTTCCGCCGCCTGGGAAGCCGGCAAGAAGGCGTACCGCGAGAACGCCGGCTAAGCTCGCCGACGCATCAAGCGACCGCTAGACGCTCTTGCTGAAACTCCTGCGCCGTTTCTTCATCGACGCCAACTTCGCCAAGAAGAAGGCGTTCCTGAAAAGCCTTTCGCTTTTCCAGGATCTATCCGGCCGCGACATCGGGCACATCCTCGCGGCCCTGCACACGAAGGTCTACCACGAGGGCGAGGTGCTGTTCGTCGAGGGCGATCCCGGCCAGGCGCTCTTCATCATCGAGAGCGGCCGCGTCGAACTGAGCAAGATCGACCCGCAGGGCCGGCAGCAGCGCCTCATCACGCTCGGCCCGGGCGATTTCTTCGGTGAGATGGCGCTGCTCGAACAGCTGCCTCGCTCGGCTTCGGCGACTTCGCTAGAGAAGTCGACGATCCACCTCCTCAACCGCAGGAAGATGGAGGACCTCCTCCATCATCATCCGCTCATCGGCGTGTCGATCATGCGCCACCTGGCGCAGCTCTTGTCGGCGCGGCTGCGGCGGGCCTCGCAGAGCCTCGTCGCGGGCGAGACCCTCGGGTCCCAGTCCCGGGCGGCCGCGCTCTGATGGGCGACGAACGCCGGCAAGTTCCCCACCTCGCGATCCTCGCCGCCCTCGTCGGCCTGCTCTACGCGGCGTATCACGTGCACGCGGCGCTCATTCCGTTCGCGCTCAGCTTCGCCCTCGCGTACCTCGTGAACCCGCTCATCCATATCTTCGAGGCCCGGGGCCTGCGCCGCGACCAGACGGTGCTCGGCCTCTACCTCATCATCGCCACGGGCATCTCGATCGGCGCGAACTTCCTCCTGCCGACGGTCACCTCCGAGCTTTCGCTTCTGCAGGCGCAGGTGCCGATGTACCTGCGGCGCACGCAGGAATACGCGTCGCAGCTGCAGCTGCACGTGGCGCACCGGATGCCCTTCGGCCAGACGCTCATCGAGCACTGGAACATGAAGATGTACGAGCCGCTCGTCGGGCATCTCCAGCACGTGCCCGCGTACCTGCTGAGCCTCGTGCCCCTCCTCTCGCTCCTGTTCGTCGTGCCGTTCATCACCTTCTACATGCTGATGGATTCCTCCCACGCGATGCAGCAGGCGATCCAGGCCTGCCCGAGCCGGTGGGTCGAGCAGGGCCTGCACCTCGTCAGCGAAATCGACACGTCGCTCGGCAATTATATCCGCGGCGTGCTGATTCTCGCCGGGGCGATCGCGGCCGCCTCCTTCATCGGCTTGACCGCCCTGGGCGTGGACTACGCGCTCGCCATCGCGACCCTTTCCGGACTCGTCAGCTTCGTTCCATACGCGGGAGCGATCGCGGGCATGGTCGTCGGCGGGCTGGTGGCGGGCTTCCAGTACAAGTCGGTGTACGCCGCGCTGAAGGTCATCGTGCTCTTCCTCGGCATCCGGCTGGCCGACGAGGCGTTCCTGCAGCCCGTCGTGTCGCGCCACTCGGTGCACCTGCACCCGCTCCTGTACCTGATGGCGCTGATGGTGGGCGGCGAGGCCTTCGGCTTCGTCGGCCTCCTGTTCGCGGTCCCGGCCGCGTGCATCGTCAAAGTGCTGTTGACCCTGTTTTGGGACATCTACGTGCGGGGCTCGGGAGCCAAGCTCGCCTCCCCCGCGCAGGCCAGGATCCCCTACGTATGAGGAAGATCGCGGGAGTAGGCCTCATCCTCTTCGGCTGCGTTTGGCCGTTCGCGCTGCATTGGTTCGCGATGCACCGGCTTTTCATGAAGCTCGGGCAGGACCCGCGCTACTGGCTGGCCTACGCGATCTTCCTGACGATCCTCCCCACGCCGGTCATCATCTACGCCGGCTTCCACACCGCCCTGCGCGATCAGGTCCCGGAGAACGCGATGATCAAGGTCGCGGGCATGGGAAGCGCGCTGGTGTTCCTCGCGACGTCCTTGATCTACCTGCTCGTCGTGGGCGGGATCGGCTTCAGCGTTCCGATTTGACGAACGGCGCGAGCAGGACGCTCAGGTCCGCCGGGATCTTCGTCGGGCGCCAGCGGTCGTTGACCACCGCGTGCCGCGAAAATCCCCTCGCCACGAGACGGTCCGCGCTCTCGCGGTCGTAGATCTCGTACTGGAAGCACACGCTCGCGGGACCCATCCACGACAGCCACGTGCGCACGATCAGCAGGTCGTCGTAGCGGCTCGGCCCGACGTACTGGCAGCGCGCCTCGACGATCGGGATGTAGAGCTTCCGCTCCACCTCGAGGTCCCGGTAGCGCACGCCCAGCGACCGCATCAGCTCGGTACGGCCCAGCTCGAAGTAGCGGAAGTAGTTCGCGTAGTAGATGATGCCCATCTTGTCCGTGTCGGCGTAGGTGACGCGGACCTCGAACTCGTGGAATTTCCCCTCGCCCGGCTCGCTCTTGAGCGGCGACGGCGGCCCCGACGGG
>JACRDR010000301.1 GCA_016212845.1 Elusimicrobiota bacterium | reverse complement strand
TCTCGGCGGAAGTCCGGCTGTCGCTCGAGGAGCGCGGACTTCGCGTCCGAGGCGTGCGGGCCAAGCTCGGGCCGCTGCCTCTGCCCGCCGGGCTCGCCGACGTGCGTCTCTCGTTCGAGCCCAACCCGGAGCTTCCCTTCGAGCTCCGTCTCGCCGGCCTCACCGTCGCCGGCGGCGTCCTCTCTATTCCTTGAAGGAGTAGGTCTCGATCGTCCCGCCCTGGCGGAACGCCGCCTCGACGAGAGTCATCACCAACGACATCGGCAGGAGCACCGGCAGGAGCGCCATGATCAGGATCGCCTGGAACGGATGCTCGCGCACCGACGTCATGCGCGCCGAGCGGTTCTTGAGGATCGTGTAGAGCAGATTCCACTCCATCTCGAGCGCGTTGTAGGCGCTTTGCAGCCAGCCGTAGGGGTTCTGCTCGAAGCAGAAGTGCGTGGCGGTCTCGATCTTAAATCCGGCGCCGTCGAGCAGCAGCTCGAGCGAACGCGAGCCGAAATGCACGTAATGCCGCGGCACGTCGAGATGAAACCAGTCGGAACGAAAGACTTTCGCCTGGAGGCTGTCCGAGTTGGGGACCGCGACGACGAGCAGCCCGCCCTTCTTGAGCAGCTTGTGCGCGTGCTTGAGCGCCGCCACCGGATCGCGGAAATGCTCGAGGGAGTGCCAGAAGATGATCGCCTCGAAGGACTCGGGCTCGAGCTTGGTTTCGACGAACGGGCCGACGTGCATGATCGCGCCCATCTTGTTCTTCGCGTGCCACGCGGAGTCTTCCGAAAGCTCCACCCCGTGCGATTCGAAGCCCATCTCCTTGAGCGTGCCGAGTATCAGGCCGCGGCCGCAGCCGACGTCGAGCACGCGCCCGACGGCCACGCGCCGGGCGACTTCGCTCGCGCGCCGGCGGCGGAACCAGCGCGTCAGGAGCTCGAAGACCTTGTTGAAGCGGACGTTTTCCTTGCCGTAGTACTCCTTCGGGTACCAGCGGCCGATTTCGTGGTCGGCGGGCGACGGATCGATCCAGCCGTAGCCGCAGTCGGGACACCGGATCACGCGGAAGGCGGGGTCGCCCTCGTTGAGCCCCTTCGCGTGAAACGCGGAGAAAGCCGCCTTGCCGCCGCAGATCTCGCAGTCGCGGTGCGCGCTCTTTTCGGAGTGGCGTTCGAGGCTCATCGGTTCAGCCGAGCTTGGAGTAGAGCTTCTCATAATTGCCGATCATGTCCATCAGTTTGAACTTGTCCTTGATCGCGCGCTTGGCGGCGGCGCCGAGCCGGGCGCGCAATTCGGGATCCGCGACCAGGTCCTGGAGCTGCACGAAAAGCGATTGGGAGTCCTTCGGCTCGCAGAGCAGGCCGTCGACGTCGTGGTCGACGATCTCGGGTACGCCGTCCACGCGCGTCGCGACGACCGGCAGGCCCATCGCCATCGCCTCCATCAGCGCGTTGGGCAGGCCCTCCCAGAGCGACGGGAGCGCGAAGACGTCGAAGGCGCTGAGCCAGTTCGGCACGTCCGGGACCTCGCCGGCGAACGCGACATCCTCCTCCACGCGGAGCGCGCGCGAGAGACTCTCCAGCTCGCGGCGCATGGGGCCGTCGCCCAGAATCGCGAGCTTCACCGGTTGGGCGGCCTTGAGCTTGGCGATCGCCTCGATCAAGTAGCGGTGGCCTTTCTGCTCGTCGAGCCGGCCGACCGCGCCGACGAGAATGTCCTCGGGCTCGATCTTCAGGCGTGCGCGGATCTTCTCGCGCGAGACCTTCGAGACCGGCCAGCTCGCGATGTCGACGCCGTTGTAGATCGTGTGCGTCTTCGACTGCTTGTAGCCTTGGTGGTCGACGAGATACTTCCGGCTCGCCTCCGACTCGGTCACGAGCACGGTGTCGTAGGGTTTGAGCTGGCGGTCGATGAAAAGCGAGAACCCGCTGCGGGTCCGGTAGTGGACGCGCGGCGCCGAGACGAGGGGGAACTGGGCGTAGCCGAGCATCTTGAGCGCGCGGCAGAGCTGGATCGCCTGGTACATGATCGCGTGCACGATGTCCGGCTTGTTCGCGCTGATGATGTCGGTGAGATCCTTCAAGTGCCGGAACTCCGGGCGGGTCTTGAGGTTCAACGTGTAGACGCGATGTCCGGCCGCCTCGAGCTTTTGCGCGAAGAGTCCCTTCGGCTTCAGGCTCACGACGGCGGCGACCTGAAATTGCTTCGGGTCGAGCAGCGTTGCGAGCGTGTACAGAGTCTTCTCCGCGCCGCCCTGGGTCGTGGACGTGCTGACGTAGAGGACTTTCTTGAGTTTGGGCGGGGCGGCGGTGGTCAAATCAGTACGCGCCTTTTCCGAAGAGCATCGCGGGGACGGTCTTCAAGATGATCTCGAGGTCGAGACCGAGCGACCAGCGCTCGATGTAAAACATGTCGAGGCCGAAGCGCTGCTGGCTGTCGACGTCGCTGCGCCCGGATACCTGCCAGAGCCCGGTGATGCCGGGCAGCATGTTCATGCGCTTCTTGGCGGTCGGGCCGAACTCGCGCATGAGCTCCTCCATCTCGCCCGTGTTGACGGCGAGAGGCCTCGGGCCGACGACGCTCATCTCGCCTCTCCGCACGGGGAGGAAGTGGGGGAACTCGTCGAGCGAGAAGCGGCGGAGGAGCTTGCCGAAGCTGGTGATGCGCGGGTCGTCCTTGAGCTTGAAGAACCCGCCCTGGTCGACCTTCACCTCCTTGAGCCGCTTCTCGGCGTCGACGTGCATCGTGCGGAACTTGAAGGCCTCGAAGACCTGGCCCTTGTGGCCGAGGCGCTTCTGGCGGTAGAGCACCGGGCCCTTGGAGTCGAGCTTGATGAGGAGCCCGATGAGCGCGAGCGGAAGCCCGGCCACCGCGAACACGAGCAGGCTGAACACCAGGTCGAAGGCGCGCTTCGCGGCGTAGTTCGCGCGCGTGAGCGACGTGTGCTGGAGGCGGTAGGCGAGCAGGCCGAGTGAGTCGTCCATCTGCAGCTCGCCGAGCCGCAGCTCGAGCAGGTCGGGCACCATCTTGAAGTCGATGTCGGCGGACTCGCAGAGCTCCGCGAGCGCGAGCGCCTCGGCGTTGCGCTGGGATCGGGTAAGCACGATCTCGCGGGAGCCGTACTTCCTCGCGGCCTCGAGCGCTTCCTCGGCGCGGCCGAGCTCCGGAAGCGTGTGGATCGCCATGCCCGGATGCCTCTCGAGCAGGTTGAGCCGGATGAGCTCCGCCGCCTTGCCGCCGCCGACGAGCAGAAGCGGCGAGGTCGCCTCGTGCCGCGCGATCCAGCGGTCGATCCGAAGGACGAGCGCCTGGGCGACGGTGACGAGCGCGGCGGCGATCGGCCCCGCCGTCAGCAGCATGAGGCGCGAGTAGGCGAGCCGGCTGTAGACGAAGGTCGCCGCCATCGTGGCGAGCGTGCCGAGCATCGCCGAGCGCACGATCATCAGGAATCGGTCGGCGGCCGGGCGGTGCCGCGCCGAATAGAGCTTCGAGTCGTAGCCGAAGAGCGCGATCCACATCGGCACGATCGCCCACATCAGCCGGCTGTAGAGATGCCAGCCCGGGTCGTCGCCGCGCACCGGAAAAACGGCCGCGAACGCCGCGCTGTGGAAGCGCAGCTCGTACGCGAGCCGGTACGCGACCGCCACCGCGGCGGCGTCGAGCAGAAAATGCAGGACGACGCGCGTCGCGTGGCGGAGCCAGCGGGGCACGCCGGACGGCTCCGCGCCTTCGCGGACTTCGCGCTCCGGCGGCAGGGTCGCCGTGGTCAAAGCCCCCGGGACCGGATATCGACGAGGTTGATCATGCCGATGGCCCGTCCTTTCTTGTCGACGACGGGTAGGACGGTAAAGGGGAACTTGCGGTTGCCCATGAGATCGGCGGCCTCGATCGCGAGGCTGTCGGACCGGATGGCGGTCGGCTTCGGGTTCATGATGTCTTTGACCGACTTCTTGAGGACGTTTTCGCCGCGCTCGAGGTGGCGGCGGATGTCGTAGTCGGTCACGAGGCCCCGGAGCTTGCCCGAGCGGTCGACGACGGAGACGGCGCCGGCGTGCTGGCGCGTCATCTCGACGAGCGCCTCCTGCATCGTCGCGGTAACCGGGATCGCCGGGTTCTGCTCGCCGTCGCGCATGATGTCGGCGACGGTGAGCGTGAGCCGCTTGCCAAGGCGGCCGCCCGGGTGCAGAGCCGCGAACTGCTCCTTGCGGAAGCCCCGGAGCTTCATGAGCGTCACCGCAAGCGCGTCGCCCACCGCGAGCGCGGCGGTCGTGCTGCAGGTGGGGGAAAGGTTGAGCGGGCACGCCTCGCCGTCGATCGGCGTCAGCAGGACGACGTCGGACTTGCGGGCCAAGGTCGAGCGCCGGTTCGAGGTGATCGCGATGATGGGCGCGCCGATCCGCCGCAGGGAGGGCAGGATCGCGTTGAGCTCGTCGGACTCGCCGGACTTGCCGATCGCGAGCACCACGTCGGTAGCCTGCACCACGCCCAGGTCGCCGTGCATGCCCTCGGCCGGGTGCAGCGAGATCGCCGGGGTCCCGGTGGCCGCCAGGGTCGCGGCGACCTTTTGGCCGATGAGCCCCGACTTGCCCATGCCGGTGACCACGACCTTGCCCCGGCACTTGGCCAAGAGCGCGACCGCCTTGGAGAAGCTGCCGTTGACCGCGTCGCGCACCTGGCGGAGCGCCTCGGCTTCCATGCC
>JACRDR010000296.1 GCA_016212845.1 Elusimicrobiota bacterium | reverse complement strand
GGCGATCGTCGCCGCGCCCGCGGATCGGGCGAGGGAAAGCGCGAGAGCGGCGGCCCATAGCGTTCTCATCTCAGTTTCAGCGCGGCGTCCACCTTGTCTTTCAGCTTCCGGGCGTTCTCGTCGTTCGGGTCGATCTTGAAGATCTCGTCCAAATGCTTGCCCGCTTCATCGTAGCGGCTCTTCAGGTACGAGTCCACGGCCAGGTAATAGGTTTTTTCGATCTGCTTGCGCTGCTCGTCGGTGAGCGGCGCACGGGCCGCCTCGTTGAGCTGAGCCAGCTTTTCGTGGGCGAGCGCGTTCTTCGGGTCCTCGGCGACCACCCAGGCGAACGCCGCGCGCGCTTTTTCCGGCTGCTTGGCGGCGAGGAAGCCCTCGCCTTCGGCGAGCTTCGCCTCGATCGTCTTCACGCGGCCGAGCGCCACGCGAGCGCGGAGCTCTTCGGCCTCCTTCATGCCGGGCATCGCCTTGAACGCGGACAGCGCCTGCTCCGCCGCCTCGCGGAAGCGGCCGCGCTTGAGCGCGTCTTCTCCGGCGCGCACGAAGTCGAGCGCCTCTTTGCGCGCGCGCTCGACTCGGGCGCGCTGGGAATCGCGCTCGGCCTGCTCTTTCTGCGCTCGCTCGGCGAACAGCTGCTCGATCTTGGCGAGCATGTCGCGCGCGTGCGCGTCGTTCGGGTCGGCGTCGAGCACGTTCTTGAACTGCGCTTGGCTCGCGATCCAGTTGCCGCGCTGGAACTGCTGGTCGGCCAGGAGCGTCGTGCGTTCGACGATCTGCCGCCGGACGGTTGCCTCGACTTGTCCGAGGACGTCCTGCAGACGAGTCGCGATATTCGGGTCGCTCGGATCCCACAGGGCGGCGGCCTCGTAGTTGCTCACCGCCTTCACGTAGTTGTTCTCGGCCAGATCCTGCTCGGCGGTCTTCACGTACGCCTTTGCCAGGCGCTGCGCCTCTTCCTTCGTCACCTTCTGCACGCCCGCGCGGATCAACTCCTCGAGCTCTTCCTTCGTCTGGCCGAACTGCATGCGCAGCGTGACTTGATGCTGCGTGCCGAGCTCGGCCAAGCGCGCGGCGTAATCGATGTGCAGGTTGCCGAGCCGCACGCCGACGCCCGTGGACCAGCCGTCTCCGTCCGAGCCCAGACGCAGCGCCGCGGTGCGGTCCTGCCAGAACTCGACGCCGCCCGCGATCCGCTTGCCTTCGTCCCACACCTCGGCGACGCGCAGCACCGTCGTCGCGTTCCAGCTCCGCGGACTGCCCCACTGATACGCGGCGGAGGCGTCGAGCATCTTGGGATAGTCGACCGGCGTCGACACGAACCTGAGGCGGGGCGCGGCGAAGTTCTGCGCGAGCAGGCCGACGCTCAGCCGGCTGACGGGTTCCACGCCGAAGCCGAGGTCCGCGCCCCAGCTCGACGCCCCGACGGTGTCGATCGTCTCGCGGACCTGCTTGAGCGCCGCGCCGGCGCGAAAGGGGAACGGCAGAAAATTGAAGCTCCGGCCCCAGCCGGCGAGCATCGCGGTCTGCGTGATCGAGAACGACATCGGCGCGTCGAGCGGCGTCGCGCGCTTCTCGAAGCCGCCGGTGGACTGCCGCAGATAGCCGACCGCGAAGACGCCCCAGTCGCGGATCGGCATCGCGCCGACTCCGAGATCCATGGAGATGTCCTCATAAAGGATGACGTGGGTGGCCGAAAGTTCGGGCTTCGGAATGCGGGCCAAGCCGGCCGGATTCCAGCGCAAAGACGTGCCGTCGTCGGCCAGCGCGCCATAGGCGCCGGCGAGTCCGGCCGCCCGCGCACCGACATCATGGCGCAGGTAGGCGCCGGGAGCGCCCCCGTCAGCAAAAACGGGAATCGCCCCGGCGGCAAAAAACGCCGCTAGGACCGATATTTTTCCGAGCACAAACGACCCGCTCGGCGCGCAGGCCCGATAGGATGCCAGGGGGGCGGTTGTCTGTCAATACGGGGCCCGGCCCGGACCCCTTAGCCCGGGCGATCCCCGGTACGGAAAACGGCACTTAAACGTCACCTAGGCGTCACTACCTGGAAGACGCCGAAAGCCTGCTCCCAGCAGCCGGGGTCTTGACTTTCCCCCTCGGGTGGGGAAGAATGAAGCCGTGGCGCGCATCCTCAGCATCGAAGACGACGCGGACCTCCAGCATCTCATCGGCCTGACGCTGCACACGAACGGCTTCGAGGTGCAGTACGCCTTCAACGGCAAGGAAGGCTACGAGAAGATCCTCTCGATGCACCCGGACCTGATCCTCCTCGACCTCATGCTGCCCGGCATGAACGGCGTCGAGATCCTCAAGGCCGTGAAGGCTAATAAGGAAGTGCGCGACCTGCCCATCATCGTCATCACGGCGTACGGCGACGACGTCAGCATGCTCGAGCACTCGGTGAAGGCGCTCGGCGCGGTCGAGTACCTCCGCAAGCCGATCGAGATGTCCGTGCTCGTCTCCCATATTAGAAGGGCCCTGGCCGCGAGCCCGAAGCAAGAGCCGCCGCCGGAAGAGCTCCGCCGCGGCGTCATCCGCGCCGATCCGCGCTTTCGGACGGTCTTCATCAACGACCGGCTGGTCGCGACCCTTTCTCCCCGCCGATTCCAACTGCTCAAGCTCTTGATGGACGCCGACGGCGAGATCTCGAAGGAGGCGCTCTGCGACAAGATGGGCGGCGCCGGCACCGTCTACGCCCTCGAAAAAGCGATCCAGCGCCTGCGCGAAGACCTCGGTCCCGCCGAAGCCAAGCGCATTCAGACGACCGAAACCGGCTACCGCCTCATCGGCTAGCCGTCGCTGAGCCGTTGCCCGCCCTTCACAATTCTGTCGTGATTATATGACGTTTTCTTGACGCACCTGACATTCCCTGACAATCCTGACCTTGCAATTTGGGTC
>JACRDR010000032.1 GCA_016212845.1 Elusimicrobiota bacterium | reverse complement strand
GCGGACTGCTCCGTGACCGCGGCCAGGAGCCGCTGTTCGCGCAGGTGTCGCTGCGCCAGAAAAGCGTTGCCGAGCAGGAGCGCCGCCTCGCCGAGAAGCTCGCGGATCTCGGGCTCCGGCGCCGCCGGGTCGTCGTAGCCGAGCGCGAGGACTCCGCTCGGCGCGCCGCCCTTTTGGCCCGAGGGGATCGGAACCGCGAGCCAGCCGAGCGAACCCGCGCTCTTCCACGCGGGGGCGCCGGCTCTCGCTTCCTGCTCCGCCTCGGCCTCGAGGCGGGCGTCCTCGGGCTTGCGGCCGCCGCGGCGGAGGAGCTCGACCGACGCGTTCGGCACCTCGAATCGATGGATGGCGAGCCTTCGCGCGGTGCCGAGCGCGAGGATCACGTCTCCGGCCTCGCCCAGCGCTTCGTGAAACACGTGGTCCGAGAACAACCGCACGGCGACGCGGTGGAGCATGACGAGACGCTGGTGGCGCTGCTCCCACGTCGCGCCCTTGGGCGCGCCCCGAGGGCGCTGCGCGGCGCCGAGCCTCGATTCGGCGGCGGCGAAGGCCTCGTCGAAGAAGCCGGGCGCGGCCGCCGACGCGAGCTTGACCGGAAAGCGGAAATCCGTGGCGAGGGCCTCGCCGATCTTGCGCTCGACGCCCTCGAGGCCGCTCGGAGTCGCGGCGAGCCAGAGGCCGAGCTTGCCGCCTTTCAGGCGGCCGAGCAGATCGTAGTCGCGGGTGCGCGAGCGCACGAGCGCGGCTAGGCGTCCTAGGAGCTTCCCGGCGGTCTCCTCGCCGCGCGTGGAAACGATCTCGTCGTAGGTGGCGAGCTCGAAGAGGATGAGGGCGCGCGGGCGGCCGCCTCCCGTCTCGGCGTCGCAGAGCTCGCGGAAGACCGACTCCGAGTACACGCCCGTGGGGCCGTCGAGCGCGGCGTCTCCTCGGCCGAGGGCTCTGGCCCAGGCTGAGAGGACCTTGCGGTCGGAGTCCGGGAAGGTGCGCGGCCGGTAGTCGGCGACGCAGAGCGCGGCTCCGGAGCCCGTCGGCTCGGCGGCAAGGAACTGGAGTCCTCGCTTGGTGTGCAGCCCCGACCGGGCCAGCACCGGATGATCGAGGACGTTGCGGATCGCGGTGGGTGAGCCGTCGGCGCCGAGCGACGGGCCGAGAACGTCGCGGAGGAGCGTGAGCTCGACGGCGTCGAAGGCGTCGTTGACGCCCCACGACGACGCGAGCTCTCCGGCCTGGTCCAGCACGAACGCCACGGGGGCGCCCAAGCGCCGGGCGGCTTGCGCGGGCGGTTCGCCGGCTCCTTTCATCGTCACGGATTGTACAAATATCGCCGGGACGGTTGCGGCTCTCGCCGCGCTAGTTCTATAATCGGACCCTCACAAGGAGACAAACATGGATTGGCTGCGCGAGATCGATGCCGTCATCGAAGAGAAGTCCCTGCTGAAGCACCCGTTCTATCAGGCCTGGACGAAGGGGACGCTCACGCGCGAGGACCTGGCCGAGTACGCCAAGCAGTACTACGCCCAGGAGTCCCGCTTCTCCCGTTACGTCAGCGCGGTGCACTCGAACTGCCCCGACCAGGCGGCGCGCCAGACGCTCGTCGAGAACATGACGCACGAGGAGCAGGGCCCCGAAAACCACCCCGAACTGTGGCTCCGCTTCGCCGGCTCGGTCGGCGCCGGCCGCGGCGACGTCGCGTCCGCCGAGCTCCACGCCAAAACCGAGGACTGCGTGAAAACCTTCGAGTCCCTCGCCCGCCACGAGGACTGGCTGGTCGGCATGGCCGCGCTCTACGCCTACGAGGCGCAGCAGCCCAAGGTCGCCCGCGCGAAGATCGACGGGTTGGTCGAGAGCTACAACCTTTCTTCTAAGGACGCCCTCGGCTTCTTCCAGGTGCACGAGACCGCCGACGCGTGGCACTCGGAATCGGAGCGCGCTCTCCTCGCGAAGCACGCGAACACCCCCGAGCGCCGCGAAGCGGTGGTTCAGGCGGTCGGCCAAGCCTGCGACGCCCTCAACGGCCTCCTCGACGGAGTCTGCGAAAAGCGCGGTCTCGCGATGGCCTGCTAGAAGCGACTGTTATCAAGGAAACGCAGGGCCCGCCTCGCGGCGGGCCCTGCGCTCTTATACACGCCTAGGGACAGACCCCGATCTTCGGTTTCTAACGAGAAACCGAAGATCGTTGTCAGTCCCGTTTCTGGTATAATTGTCCCGACGAGGTGAATGGAATGGTCACGCTTACGCCGAGCGCCGTGAAGAAGGTCCAGGAGTTTTTCAACGTCGAGCCTGCCGCGAAGGGCAAGTCCCTCCGCATCGCGGTCCAGCCGGGCGGCTGCTCCGGTTATTCTTACGCCTTCGGCTTCGACAACAAGAAGGACGGCGACAACGAGATCGTCTCCGACGGCTTCTCCGTGCTCATCGACGCGCAGTCCGCGGGCTTCCTCAAGGCGTCGACCATCGACTACGTCGAAGATACGACCGGCTCCGGCTTCAAGATCCAGAACCCGAACGTGAAGAAATCGTGCGGGTGCGGCGAGTCCAACCAGTTCTAGGGTCCGAATGATCGGCTTGACCGCCGGCGCCGCGCAGAAGGTCCAGGCTCTGCTCGCCAAGGAAGGCAAGCCGCGGGGATTTCTGCGCGTGAAGGTCAGCTCCGGCGGCTGCGCCGGCATGAGCGTCGCCTTCGAGATCTCCGATCAGGCGTCCGGCGACGACAAGGTCTACGAGTCCAACGGCGCCAAGGTCGTCATCGATCCGAAGTCGGAATTCTTCCTGTTCGGCTCGACGGTGGATTGGCAGTCGAGCCTCATGAAGTCCGGCTTCGTGATGCAGAACCCGAACGCGACGTCCACCTGCGGCTGCGGGACGTCCTTCTCCGTCTAGCTAGGCTCTTCCTTCCGACAGGGGCTTGAGGGACAAGCCCGGAAGCTGCTTCTTTTCCGCCAGCGCTTCCAGGTCCCGCCGCGCTTCCAGGGGCAGCTTCGGGTCGTCGAGCAGGCGGTAGACCTCGGGCGCCGCGGGCTTGAGCGTCGCCTCGTAGAGGCCGTGGCGCTTGAGCACCTCGAGCAGCTTCACGCGGTCGCGGATCTCCCAGCGGGTCTCGGCCGCCGCGCTCACCTCGAAGCGGGAGCCGAAGGCGCGCACGTAGCCGTTGCGTCCCAAGATGGCGGCGATCTCCTCGCGCAGCGCCTGCGCGTCGGACTCCAGGCGCTTCACGTTCGCGAGGGCGTCGCCGTAGCGGTCGACGAGCTCGGCGAGCTTCGCCGAGTCGCCGAGCCCTCCCGGCAGGTCCGGCTGAGCGGCCGGCGCGGCCTTCGCGGGCGCGGGCAGCGGGGCGCCGTAGAAGCCCGGGCGGAACGCGGGACAATGCGGCTTGAAATCGCACCAGCGGCACTTGCCCTCGTCGGGCGTCGGGTCGAAGCGGCTCGCCTGGATACCGTCGTTGACGGTCACGATCGTGTCCTTGAGCGCGTCGATCTGGGCGGCCGCCCGCGGGCCGACGGTCAGCTCCTTGTTCGTGGGGAGGTGGTAGAACGTCAGGCTTTCCACCTCGGCGCCGATGAGCTTTTCCACCGCCAGCTGGTACATCGTGAGCTGCCGGTCCGCCTGAAGCCGTTCCTTCGGGATGGCCTTGCCGGTCTTGTAGTCGAGGATGTGCAGCTTTCCGTTGTCGAGCTTGTCGATCCGGTCGACGAAGCCGAGCAGCGGGACCCCTTCGACTTCCAGCTCGAACTTGTACTCGGCGAAAAGGGGGAGCTTGAACGTCTTGATGTTCTTCGCGTAGAACTCGCGAAGAATGCGCTCGCCGTCCTCCAGATACTCGCGCTCCTGCTCCGCGTCCTTGTAGCCCGCCTTGAGCCACCCGTCCTTGTATTCCTGCAGCAGGCGCTCGAGCGTCGGCGCGGGCAGCGCGGGAATCGAGTAGAAGAACTCGAGCGCCTTGTGCACGCTCTGGCCGAAGGAGAAGAACCACTTCGGGAGCTCGGGCAGCTTGTCGACGTACTTGAGCTTGAATTTCTGCGGGCACTCCAGGTACATCGAGATCGAGGAGTGCGACAGGGGCCGGCTGTAGACTTTCGCGGCGGGCTTGGCGGCGGGCGCGGCTTTCTCGACGGTCTTGCGGGGCACGGTCTGACGGGATTCTATCATTTTCCCCGGCTCCCCGATTGACGAGGCCCCGCCGCTTGGGTATTCTTGGGACGTGCAGGCACGACGATCCGCGGCGCTTTGGGCGCTCGCGCTCGCTCTCTTTTCGGGCTGCGCGGCCCCCGCCCGCCAAGGCTTGAAGTTCGAGCGCGGCGCCCGCGTGTCGTCCTACAAATGGATCGACCCGCTGCTCGACTGCGAGTCCGAAGACCGGCCGGCGGAGCTGCGGCACTTCGGACGGAATCTCGACGCGCTGGCGGCGCAGCTGGTGTCGCGCAAGGACGTCACGCACGTCTCCATCTACTTCCGCGACCTCCGCAACGGCCCTTGGTTCGGCGTCAACGAGGACACGAAGTTCCTGCCGGCCAGCCTTCTGAAGGTGCCGATGATGGTGGCCGTGCTCGACGCGGCGGAAGACGATCCGTCGCTTCTCTCCCAAACGCTCACGGTCCCGGAGAGCGACGGCCTCCCGCTCGACCCTCACTACCGGCCGAGCGAGCCGATGGCGCCCGGCTCCACGCGCACGGTCAGCGAACTCGTGAGCCAAATGATCCGGCGCTCCGACAACACCGCGATGGCGATGCTGGTGCAGAAAGTCGGCGTGGAGGGCATCCACCGGCTCTACGACGAGCTGGGGGTCCTCGTCCCGGCGGACGGAGTGCCCGACGAGCTGACGGTGCGCGACTACGCCTCGATCTTCCGGATCCTCTTCAACGGCTCCTATCTCGACCGGCGCTACTCCGAGCGCGCGCTCGAGGTCTTGGCGCAAAGCGAGTTTTCGGAGGGGCTTGCGGCCCCGCTGCCTCGAAGCATCCCGGTCGCGCACAAGTTCGGCGAGCGCCGGTTGGGCAAGCTCGCGGAGCAGCAGCTCCACGACTGCGGGATCGTCTACTACCCGAAGGTCCCCTACGTGCTCTGCGTCATGACCCGCGGCGAAGACATCGACCGCCTCGCCTCGGCGATCCGCGCCGTCTCGGGCGCCGTTTTCGAGGAAGTTTCCAAGCAATATCCCGCCAAATTCTAACTTCCTCTCTTGAAAGGAGGGGGTGAAATCCGTCATACTATCCCGCCGTTCGCGCGACGTTATGCGTGCGACACGCGTCGACGGCAGGAGGACGGATGCGGCAGTCGTCCCTCGCGAAGGGCAATAAGCAGATCGACCCCGTCAACGCGTCGTTCATCACCCTGACCCCGATCATCGGGATCCTTGGGACGATCTGGTACGCCAAAACCTACGGCGTGACCTGGGTAGAACTTGCGATTTTCGTCTTCATGTATCTGGCCACCGGCCTCAGCATCACCGGCGGCTATCACCGGTACTACTCCCACCGGACCTATGACTGCGCGCGGCCCGTCCAGCTCTTCTACCTCGCCTTCGGCGCGGCGGCCGTGCAGAACTCCGTCTTGAACTGGGGCTCCGACCACCGCTACCATCACCGGTTCGTGGACACCGACGAGGATCCGTACAACATCCTCAAGGGCGCCTTCTACGCTCACATGGGCTGGATCTTCTACAAGGACGACCGCGACGCGGCCACCCGCTTCGACAACGTGCCCGACCTCTTGAAGGACCGCTGGGTGATGTTCCAGCACCGCCACTACCTGCCGATCCTGGTGCTCTTCGGATTCATCCTGCCGGCTCTCGTCGGCGCGCTCGCGGGCCGTCCGCTGGGCGGGCTCTTATGGGGCGGCTTCCTGCGCGTCGTCGTCGTTCATCACATGACCTGGTTCATCAACTCCCTGGCGCACCTGTGGGGAGCGCGGCCGTATTCCCTCAAGGACACCGCCCGGGACAATTGGTGGCTGGGCCCGTTCACGTTCGGCGAGGGCTACCACAACTTTCACCATAAGTTTCAGGCCGACTACCGCAACGGCCTGCGCTGGTATCAATTCGACATGGCGAAGTGGTGGATCAACGTGCTCTACGTCTTCGGTCTGGTCACCAAGATGCGCCGCATCCCCGAGCCCATCATCTTGAAGGCCAAGCTCGCCGTCGAGATGGAGGCGGTCGCCCGCCGTCTGGCCGCCGCCATCGCCTCCGAGAGGATGTGGGCGAAGGTCCAGTATCGCCTGGAAATGGGCCGCCTACGGCTCGAGACCGCGATGATCAGCTATCAGGCCGCGAAGCTCGAGTACCGGCACCGCAAGGACGCCTGGTCTTCGGAAATGCGCCGGCAGTGGGCCGAGAAGCTCGAGGTCTACGAGGCGGACTTCGAGGAAGCCCGGGCCCGGTGGCGCGCGATGGTGAAGGCGATGCACCGCATCCCGCAGCCGAGCGCGCATGGCTTGCTCAGCTTCACCGTCGTCTTGGACATCCTGAAGTACCGGCTGTTCTAGAAGCGGAAAGCGCTGACGCCCCAGCCGCCCCACGCCGCCAGCGCCGTGCCCGTCGGGTCCGCGCTGTAGAAGGCGGTCGGCCCGGGCACGTCGAGCTGCTGCGGCTCGCCCGCGGGTACCGTCATCAGCCAGACTTCCTGCTTCTGGCGGTCGTCGAGTTTCGAGACGACGAGCCGCCGCTTGGCCAGCATCCGCGGGGCGAAATAGCGTCCCTGCGCGAGGGTCACCGGCTCGGCGGACGACAGGATGCGCATCATCAGCGAGGCGCCGTCGCCCTTCTTCTTCACGTAGATCGCCGCGCCGCCGTCCGGCAGCCACGTCGTTCCGAAAATGTCGTCGCCGAAGTCCAGCAGGCGCGGCTTGGCGCCCTTCGCCGCGTACGACAGCTGGCGCGACACGTACGCCTTGGGGTCCTTCTTGCGTTCTTGGTGCACGACGAGGGCTCCCTTGAAGTCCGGATGGGGGGAGAACGACAGGACCTGCCCGAAGGAGTCCTCCCAGGAAGTCGTCGTGAGCAGGCTCTTCGCCTCGCCGTTCTCGTCGATCCGGGCGAAGCCCAGGTCGCGGCTCCTTTTCTCGTCCTCGTAGAACAGGCCGTATACCGCCGGCCCCTCGGCGCTGGGCACGATCGTGACCGGGGTGAGCGCCCGGAACCCGGGCCGGTCCGGCTGGCTGGACATGATCAACTGAGCGTTCTTGGTCTGGAGATTGGCGTTATAGAAGCGCGTCCCGAGGCTGCCGACGAGGAAGGCCGACTGCCCGTCTCCCTCGACGTAAAAATCGACCAGCTGCGGCGACGGCACCTGCATCGAGAACTTGAAGCCGCCCTGCTCGTCGAAGACGTGCAGCACCGATTGCTTGCCGGGCCGGTGCTCCGCCAGGACGAGACGCTTGCCTCCATCGCTTAGGTGCGCCGCGACGAGAAAGACGGGGTTGATGCCGTGGCTCTGCAGCTGCTCGGGGGTGATCGTGTAGGCCGGCTTTATCGAGTCCGCGAAGGCGGACCCGGACATGGCCCAGCCGCCCCAAAGGGCGGCCGTGACCGCGAGTACGAAACGCCGGGTACGGTCTAGAGCTTCTTGGAGGCTCCTCCCGCCCCGGCCCGGGCGATAGGCTTCGGATAAACCAGCATGCAGGTCGGCCACCAATCCCATGTTGCGCGCTCCTTGCCGTCCATGATGAACGTGCTCTTGAGGTTGTCGTGCTTCGTGCTTATGGAAGTGATCTTGAGGTCTTCGACGAGCGTGAGCTCGGTGTGCTGCGCTTTGCCGTCGCTGTTGGTGTCGCGCCAGACGAGCAGGCCG
>JACRDR010000304.1 GCA_016212845.1 Elusimicrobiota bacterium | reverse complement strand
GAAGCGAATAAACTGAAACTTAGTGTTGCATGGAGCGCAACAGTAAGGCCCAGAGCACGGCGTTAGCGGCGTGACCCACCCAGCAAATCCGGCATTGCAGGCGGTTCGCGAGAAGGTAGCGGGCCAGCCAGACGGTGATCGCCAGCGCCGCCGTCGCCGCCGCGAAGAGCGCCGCCTTCGGCCAGCCGAGCCGGACGCCGAGCGCGAGAAGCGGATAGTAGGCGACGCCGAGAGCGCTGTTGGGGACTCCGAGCAGCGCGGCTTCCTTCGTCCTAAACAGCGCCTGACACCCGCCGGCTTCGAGCTTGCAGACCTCGGGCCCGGTCAACCAGGAAGGCAGGAGACGGTAGCGCCCGTAGAGCGCGGCGCAGGCCGCGAGGAATCCCGCCAGCGCCGCGACGCCGAAGATCAAGACGGAACGACGCTCGAGCGGAGCTGGGCGACGGTCTCGACGTGGTCGGTGTGCGGGAACAGGTCCACGCACTCCACGCGCTCGAGCACGTAGTAGTCGCCGAGGCGGCGGATGTCCTCCGCCAGGGCCTTGGGGTTGCACGAGACGTAGAGGATGCGCGGCGCGCTCAAGGTTTTGAGCGCCTTGACCGCGTCCGGGTGCATGCCGCATCTCGGCGGGTCGGTGATGACGACGTCCACCTCGAGGTTCTGCGCGACGAGCACCGGCAGCAGCTCCTCGGTCTTGGCCACCATGAACTCGGCGTTCTTCACCTTGTTCACTCCGGCGTTGTGGCGGGCGTCCAGCACGGCGGACTCGACGACCTCGACGCCGAGCACGTGCTCGGCCATGTCCGACACGCAGAGCGAGATCGCGCCGGAGCCGCAGTATAGGTCGAGCAGGTGCTTGGGCTTGATGTCCTTGAGCCACTCACGGAGCAGGCTGTAGAGCGCGCCCGCGCCCTTGGTGTTCGTTTGAAAAAAAGAATACGGGGAGATGCGGAATTTGCGGCCGAGCAGCTCCTCGGTGATCGTGTCGTCGCCGTAGAGCTTGTCGAGCTTCTCCGTGCGGGCGACGTCGGCGGGCTTCGTGTTGACGCCCCAAAGCACCGAGGTCGCCGGATACGCGGAGCGGACCGCCTCCACGAACGACTTCCCGGGCATCTTTCCGGGATTCGTGACGAGCAGCACCATCCGGTCCTTGGTGTTCTTCGCCTCCCGGACGACGAGGTGGCGGAGGAAGCCGGTCTGCTTGTGGAGGTTGTACGGCTCGAGGTTTTCCTTGAGCGCCCACGCGTGGACCGCGTCGAGCAGCTTCGGAGCCTCGGGCGAGAGGAGGTGGCACTCCTCCAGGTTCATCACCTTGTCCCAGCGATTCTTGCGCTTGAGGCCCAAGTAGAGGTAGTCCTGGCCCATCGGCGGGGCCGGGAAGATGTCCTGGAACGAGAACTCCATCTTGTTCCGGTAATACCAGGTGTCGGGCGACGGCCGCATCTTGATCGGAGCCGTCCAGCCCACGCCCGCGAGGAGCTCGGCTACTTTCGCGGTCTTGAGCTGAAGCTGCTCCTCGTAGGTCTTGTCCTGCAATTGGCAGCCGCCGCAGGCGCCGAAGTGCTTGCACTTCGCGGCGCCGCGATCAGTTGTTGAACTTGAAGAAGCAGACGTCGCCGTCTTGGACGACATATTCTTTTCCCTCGGAGCGGATCAGCCCCTTCTCTCGCAGCGCGAGCTCGGTGCCGTGGCGCTCGATGTCCGAAAACTTGTACACGTCGGCGCGAATGAAGCCTTTCTCGAAATCCGTGTGGATGACGCCAGCGGCCTGCGGCGCCCGCATGCCCTGCGTGATCGTCCACGCGCGGACCTCGTCGGGGCCCGCGGTGAAGTAGCTCTGCTGGCGCAGGAGCTTGTAGGCGGCTACGATCACGCGCTCGAGCCCGGTCTCCTTGAGGCCGAGGTCGGCGAGGAACGGCCCGCGGTCTTCCTCGGAAAGCTGGATGATCTCGGCCTCGATCTTGCCGCACAGCACGATCGAGTCGCCGCCGCGCTCCTTGGCGGCCGCCTCGAAGTCCTTCACCATCTCGGGCGTGGGCTTCTCGTCGGTATTGCCGACGTAGAGCACGGGCTTGCCGGTGAGGAGGAAGAACTCCTTGAGGTCCTTCTCGGGAAGGCCGAGAGCGCGGACGGGCTTGCCGGCGGAGAGACCCGCCTTGAGCTTGTCGAGCACCGCGAGCTGCTGCGCGGCGAGCTTATCGCCGGTCTTGGCCTTGCCTTGGACTCGCTCCACCTGCTTTTCCACCGACGAGAGGTCCGAGAGCGCGAGCTCGGTCTCGATGACGTCCATGTCGCGGCGCGGATCGACCTCGCCCAGCGTGTGGACCACGTCGGGGTCCTTGAAGAGACGCACGAGGTGGATGATCGCGTCGACCTCGCGGATGTGGGCCAGGAACTTGTTGCCGAGGCCTTCGCCGGAGGCGGCGCCTTTGACGAGTCCGGCGATGTCGACGAAGCGGATCGCGGCCGGAGTCGTCTTCTTGGGATTGAAAAGAGAGTTGAGACGCTGCAGCCGGGAGTCGGGGACGGTCACGACGCCGACGTTCGGCTCGATGGTCGTGAACGGATAGTTGGAACTGGCCGCGTGCCCCGAGGTGAGGGCGTTGAACAGGGTGGACTTGCCGACGTTGGGCAAGCCGACGATGCCGATCTCCATGTTGGCGCCCGCCCCGCGGAAAACCGGGGGCTCGGCGACGGCGTTATCATACAAAAAAATGCAACGCGGCCCTCACCGGCCGGAGAGACGCCTTCCTGTATAATGGCGTCCATGGACCACAACGGCCCCGGACGCCGGGGACGCTTTTCCGGGATTCGCGAACGCATCCGCCGCCGGACCTCCGTTCGGGTGGCGCGCGCCGCGGCGGGCGGACCCGAGGCGCTCCGTCGCCGCCTGGCCCGGCTGAGCTGGGAGCCGGACATCCATCGCGCGTGCGGCACGAGCCTCGCGGCGGCGGCGCTCCTGGGCGCCGGACTCGCGGGCCGGCGGAAATCGTGGCTCCTCCTGACCGGCGCCGCCGCGGGGCTTTGGGCGCATCAAGTGGCGACCGGGACCGGCCCCGCCTGCCGGCTGCTGCGCCGGCTCGGGTTCCGCACCACGCGCGAGATTCTTCAGGAACGGGAGACCCTCCTCGCGGGATTGGGTGCCGATTGACCTCTTTTTCCTAGGTCTTTCGGACCAGAGAGGGAAACCCGTACGGCTCATGTGCGCCCCTCGCCCGGAAACTATACTGAGGGCATGAAGACGATCGAATCGATCACGCCTGAGACCGAAGTCCGGACCAACTCCATCGCCGCCCCGACCCTTCGGCGCCACGACCGCAAGCGGTTGTCGACTTGGAAGGTCCTCGGCTCCACCGTCGCGGGCTTCCCCGCCTTTCTCTGGCAGCTCACCCGCAGCCACCACTCTTAAACCGCGCAAGCGCAGGTGCGACGCACCGGTATTTGCATAACTTTGCAAAGGCCGGTGCGTCGCGCCTTTTTACGCTAAAATGACCGAGCGATGACGGAACACCGGCACGACGGCCTCTACTTCGTGAACGCCTGGATCGACTTCATGCTGATCGGCGGAGTTTCGCTTTTCGGCTACGCGATCATCACGGCTCTCGGCCCCGGCCCTCGCGAGGCCTGGGCGACGAGCCTCGGCGGCATGCTCGTTTGGGTCGTGAACTGGCCGCACTTTTCCGCCACCAACTTCCGGCTCTACCGGTCCCGCCCGAACGTCGCGCAATTCCCGCTCACCGCGATCGCGCTTCCGCTGGTCATCCTCGGCGCCGTCGCCGCCTCGCTCGTCTGGCAGGACGCGTTCGCGCCTTACTTCGTGAAGCTCTACGCGGTGTGGTCGCCGTACCACTTCAGCGGGCAGACGCTGGGCCTCAGCCTGCTCTACGCCCGCCGCGCCGGCCTGACCGTCGATCCGAAGGAGCGACTGGTGCTCTCCACCTTCGTCTTCGGGACGTTCGCCTGGATGATCGCGCGCCTCGAGTCCGGCGCGCAGATGTTCGTCTACCACGGCGTCCGCTATCCGAGCCTCGGCGTGCCCGAATGGGTCGCGACGCTGATGGGCGCCGCGGTCTGGGTCGCGGGCGGCCTGATCGTCGTGCGAGTGGTGCTCGGCGCGCTGAAGAAGCGGCGCACCTATCCGCCGATAGTCCTGCTCGCCCCCGCCGCCCAGCTCCTGTGGTTCGTGGCGGCGAGGGCGTACCCCAACTACACCGAATTCGTCCCGTTCTTCCATGCGCTGCAGTACTTGCTCGTCGCCTGGGCCCTGCAGTTGAAGGAGCGCATGGATGAAACCGACGCCCGGCCCGCGCCCGAGTTCGTCGCCGTCGAATCGGCGCGGTGGCTGGCGGCGAATATCGCCGGAGGCGCGATGCTCTTCTACGTGTTCCCCAGACTGGCCGCGGCGTGCGGCTATCCTCTCGCCATGACGACCGGCATCGTGCTCGCCGCGGTGCAGATACACCACTTCTTCGTGGACGGCGTGATCTGGAAGCTGCGCGACACGCGCCTGGCGTCGCCGGTCCACGTGAGATTCTCCGAGCTCTGGGGCGAGTCCCGGGCCGAGGCGGCGGCTCGATGAACTCCCTCGCGCTCGCCGCCCTCCTCGCCCTCGGCGCGCACGCCGCCGACGGCACTCTCACGCCGCTGACCCCCGCTCCGGAGCGCTTGCTGCTGCGGACGTCCAAAGGCGACATGGTCTTCGCGCTCTATCCGGACGTCGCGCCTAAGCACGTCGCCCAGGTGCTGGCGCTGGCGAAAGCCGGCGTCTTCGATTCGGTGTACTTCGAGCGAGTGCTCCCGGGCTTCATCGCGCAGACCTGCCGCGCGCAGAATCGCACGCTGCCGCTCTATCCGGACCAGCTCAAGCTCATCAAGCCGCTCCCTCCGGAGTTCAACAAGACGCTCCCGCACCGCCGCGGCATGCTGTCGATGAACCGGCATCCGGACAAGCCGGACAGCGCGGAGTCGTCGTTTTTCATCGTGCTCGGAGACCAGCCGGGTTTGAACGGCCGCTACACGACGTTCGGCGAGCTCGAGCGCGGCGAAGACGTCCTGCGCGCGATCGAGCGCGACCCCCGAAAACCGGGGCCCGGAGCGCTTCCGCCGTTGGAGATCGAGCACGCCCTCGCGTTGGATCCCACGGCGCTCAAGGCGGTGCGGTCGCGTCCCCCGGCCGCGGCGGCGCCCCTAGCCGCGACCGCGGCCGGACGCCCTCCGCTGTGGACGGCGGCGGCTTTGGTGGTGATGTGCCTCTTCGGAAGCGCGGCGTTTCTGATCCGCAACCACGCGAGCACGCGAACGCTGGGCGCGCTCGGCCTCTTGTCGACTCTGACGGGAGCGTTCGCGCTCTACGCGCTGTGGGTGCCGTCCGCGAAGGGGCACCCGTGGGGCAGCGTCGCGATCTTCGCCGCCACGCTCGGCCTGTTCAAGCTGATGAACCGGTTCGAGGCGTCCCGCTAGAAAAGGCTCAGGTCGCGCCGCCGCAGACGACCCGGCCGGCCCTCATCGGCTGGGATTGCGGCTCCGCCACCCCGTAGCGCTCGCCGAGTTCGCGCACCGCGTCCTCGTGCCGCTTCTTGAGCCCGGCCGCGGCCGCGTCGATGCGCTCGAACTCCGCGGCCAGCCGCTCCTGCGCCTCCGGCGGAAGCGCTTGCGCGGCCATCGGATAGAGGACGTTGTCCTCCTTCGCGATGTGCTGGAGCAGCAGGCCCGCGTAGCCGGCGGCGGCGCGGGAGAAATCCTTCAGGTCGGACGGCTCTCCGGCGGCGGCGCCTCCGAGCGCGTCGCGCATCGCCGCGGTGAGCTTCCGTCCCTCGGCGTGCTCGTACAGCATCACTCCGACCGGGCCCGCGTTGACGGGAAAGCCGGCGTCGGCCATCGCCTTGAACAGGAGGTCCTCTTCCTTCTTGTGATGGAGCCCGTCCGCGTACTCCTTGATGAAGGTCACCGCGGTCCGCGCCGTCCCCTCGTCGAGGCGGCCCTTCTTGGCGGCCGAGGACACCTCCGCCTCCAGAACCCCGATCATCCGTTCGATGATCCGGTGCTCCCGCATCAGAATCTCGGCCGCTTTCATGGAACCTCCCCAGCTTTGAACACTCTCTAGCAACGGAACGGCCGGGGTGAAATAATCGGCCGGCTCCGGCCGTACTCTCTGAAGCGGGACCCTCCCCCCCGAGGCTCCCCCTCGGAGGATCGATGCGGTTCACTCGCTGGACGACGGCTCTCACCCTCTCCGTGGTCGCCGGGG
>JACRDR010000300.1 GCA_016212845.1 Elusimicrobiota bacterium | reverse complement strand
TCTGCGCCAGCGGCTTGCCGGGAAAACGGGTGGCGGCCATGCGGGCCGGAAGGATCGCGACGGCTTTCATGCGAGCTCCACCTCCACTTCGGTCTCGAGCGTCTGGCCGGGGGCGAGTGCGGCGACTCGGCCCGCGGCGGCGGCCTCGTTTAAGTCTTTCGGCCACTGGGTGCAGGGCTCGAGCACGGCGGTGTAGAGCCCGTTCCAGCCGCCGAAATCCATGAAGAACCAGCAATGCGGGAAGACCGTCTTGTCGAAGCGCATGCGCAATCTTCGCTCGCCGCGCCGTACGCCGGCCCAGCCGTCGACGAGATCGCAGACGTACACGAATTCCTTGTCGCGGCCTCGCGGCGGCATCGCGGAGACGTCGACGGGCCGGCCGCTCTTGTCGAGACCGTTCGGCCACTCGAAGGGGCCCGCGGAGCCGAGGCGCGTCGAGAAATCGGGGTTTACCGCGCGCAGCGCGCCGCCCGGCAGCTCCAGCCGGTCGCCGGGCTCGATCGCGAGCGCGAGGTGCTGCTTGAGCATGAAGCGGAGCTCGGTCTTGCCCGCGTTCGCGATCCGGTAGCGGACGCGCACGGCCTTGCGGTCTTTCGCCAGCCAGACGATCTTCTCGCATTTCGCGGGGACGGAGCGCGTCTCGAGCGTCATGCGCACGGCGGGCCTGCCGTCCTGCTCGGCTTCCTCGGCGGTCCACGCCCGGCTCCACCACTCGCCGTGATCGGGCAGGGCGCGGCCGTCGAAGTCGCCGAGGGCGTCGTTGGGGAAGAGCTCTTCCCAGCCGCCGGCCCAATTCTCGTCGTAGTTCGCGCCGGGGGCGGCCGCCTTGAGGGGGACCTTCGGGCTGCGCCACACCCACTGCACGCCGTGCTCGAGATCGTGGAGCGTCCAGACGCGGGCGCCAAGGGCGGGCAAGAGCTCGACGCGGAGACGGCCGTCGTCTAAGCGCCACTGCTCGCGGCCGGAAAGCGTTTCTCGAGTGAGCAACGCGGGGGAGTCTAGCAAATCGCCTCCAGCCACTTGGCCCGGTCCACCGGGGCGAAGACCTCGCGCAGCGCCTGCTTCACCCGGTCGACGGGCAAGGGCGGCGGATCCTTCCGCACCGAGAGCAGGCGGTCGCCGAGGCCGCGGTCGCCGGCGGTCGGCAGCGTCGCGTCGTCGAGGACGTCGAGCGGGTCGATGTCGAGCAGCGTGTCGGCGCGATATCTCAGGACGGGATGGCCCAACCCCCACGGCTCGAGGCCGCCGGACGTCGCGCAGAAAACCACGGCGCCGCAGCCTTCCAGCGCCTCCTTGAGCGGGCGCGCGTCGACGCGGCCCTTCAGGGGGCAGAACGCGGCGCCGGCGGGCTCTCCGGGGTGCGGCTTGATCACGAACTCGAAGTCCTCTCCGCCCTCGGGAAATCGGTCCGCGAGGGCGGCGAGCAGCTGCCGCGCGTGATCGAGGCCGACCGGAAGGAGGACGAGGACGTTGCCGCGCCTCTCGAGCCCGTGGGTGATGAGCCCGTCCGCGACGGCCGCGAAGCGGCGGCTGCCGCCGACGACCACGCGTGCGGCCGGCACGCCGCCTTCCTCGAAGAGACGCTTCGCGCGGCTGCCGGGCACGAGGAGCGCGTCGGGAAGGGGCGCCGCCTCGGTCTTCCCTTGAAAGAACGGGAGCTGCCACGGCGAGACCGTCGAGTGCTGGCAGCCGACGGAGCGGATGCCCGCTTCCGCGGCGGCGAGCGCCAGCAGGCGCTCCTGCGGCTGGCCCTCCCAGGGCATGGCCGCCGTCGTCCATCGGCCCGCCGCGAGCAGCCGCCTGGAAGCGGCGTGGTGCAGGAGGTACGCGCAGCGGCTCGCGCGCGAAAGATCGGTCCACCACTCGCGCCGGAGCAGCTCGTCCATCGGCATGCCGGAAAGGCTCGCGCTCTCCGGTGGGCCGGGGGGGAGCGCGAACAGCGCCCGGAGGAAGCCGGAGAGCGGCGCCCAGCTCAAGAGCGGGACGACCGTCGACGAGCGGGCGGCCAGCGCGGTTTCGAAACCGGTCACGTCGGGAGTGGTGCAGCGGACGACGTTTCGGCCCGCCGCCGCGAGTTCCTCCGCGAGGCCCGGTAGGTATTCGTCGCGCCAACCCTCTCCCGACACGCTCCGGTCGATCAGGTAGCTGTAGAGCAGAACGCCTTCGAGCTTGGGCGACGGTTTCCCGAGGAAGAGGACGCAGAGCTTTACGCGCGAGACGAGCATGCGCAGCGCCCAGCGCGCGCGGCGCGCGAGTCCGCCGAGCGCGGCCTTCGCTTTTTCGCCGTGGACGCCGGGAAGCGCGGGACATTCGGCCTTCGAGCCTAGAGAGGCCGCGAGCTGGCGGAGAAGCCAGGGATCCTCGACGACGATCGTGAGCTTCTCGTGTCCCAGGGGTTTGGTCTCGGCGGCGAGGCGGTGGACGACCGCGGCTTGGACCGCGAGCACGAAGAGGTCGGACGCGCCCCAGTCCTTCCACGCGAGCGCGCCGGCCCACCAGGAGGCGGCGTCCTTTTCCCGGCCGAGTTCGCCGACCCAATCCAAAAACGGTCCCCGCAAGCGCGCGGCTTCCTCGTGGAACAGCGGACCCCAAGCCAGGGACTGGCCCCGCGTTTCCTCGTAGACCTGGCGGTCGTAGGCGCTCCGGCCGAGATAGATCCACGGCTCCCCGTCGAGGTGGGCGGCCGAGGGGGGAAGCAGTCGCAGCACGGGGCGATTGTACAAAAGGTGACATTGCGAGAAGCCGGGGAAATGTGGGAAAATGCCTCGCAGGCGTCAGACGGAGAACTCCATGTTTTTAGAGCGATTCCAGCATCTCGCCGACCTCCCTCGCACCCGGGTCCCCGAGCGCGCCTACGGCCCCGACAGCCTGCGCCTCCAGCGCAACGAGAAGCCCAACGCCTGGCCGAAGGACCTCCTCGACAAGATCTACGGCACGGTCCCGCAGAACCTGCTCCAGCGCTATCCGGACGCGCTTCCGTTTTACGCCAAGCTCTCGAAGTTCCTGGGCGTCCCGGCCGAGAACCTCCTGGTCGCTTCCGGAATCGACGAGCCCATCCGCAACCTCCTGACGCTGACCTGCGAGCCCGGCGACGCCTACGTGTTCACGCCCGGCTACGCGATGTACGAGGTCTACGGACGGATGCTCGGGCTGAAGCCGACCCAGATCGCCTACGACCCCCGGAAGTTCATGACCGCCGAGGAGTTCTGCGCGAAGATCCCGGCGCAGGCGAAGATCGTCTTCCTGCCGAACCCGAGCCAGCCGGTCGAGAACTGCTTCGACCTGGGCGGGCTTCGGAAGATCGCCTCGTTTTGCCGCTCGAAGGACATCCTCTTCGTCGTCGACGAGGCGTACTACTTCTTCGGCGCGCCGACCGCGATCGGCCTGACGACCGAGTTCGAGAACGTGCTCGTGATGCGCAGCTTCTCGAAGGCGTTCGGCGCCGCCTCGCTCCGGCTCGGCTACGTGATCGGCGGCCCCGCGGCGCTCAAGCCGCTCTCGGCCTACCGGCTGGGCTACGAGGCGAACGCGCTCACGTTCCACGCGGGCGGCGTGCTCCTCGACTGCTTCGAATCGCACGTGAAGCCTTCCGTCGACGCGATCTGCCAGGGCCGCGACTGGCTGCGCGAGGCCGCCAAGGGCGCCGGCCTCTCCGCGTGGGGCTCGGTCTCCAACAACGTCCTCATCGACCTCGGCTCCGCCGACCGCGCGAAGGCGGCCGCGAAGGCGCTCGAGGCGAAGGAGATCTACGTGAAGGCCGGCTTCGGCGCGCCGGTCGAGGGCTGCATCCTCGTCACCTGCGGCCCGAAGGACATGATGACGCGCTTCTTCGACGCGCTCCAGGAAGTTCTCAAGGGCAAGGCCTCCGCGTGCACGTCGTAATCACCGGCGGTCTCGGCTTCATCGGCTCTCGGATCGGCGCCCGCCTCCTCAAGGACGGGCACCGGGTCAGCGTCCTCGACAACTCCGCGACCTCCGTCGTCGCGGGCCTCCCCGGCGCGGAGCTCCACAAGGTCAACTTGATGGACCCGGCCTCCTCCGGCGGCCTCAAGCTCGACAAGGCCGACGTCATGATGCACTTGGCCGGTCCGTCGTCGGGGATGGCCTCGGCCAAGGACCCCGTCGGCACGATCTCGGCGGGCTACCAGATCACCTACAACGCGCTCGAGCTCGCGTCCCGGATCGGCGTCACCCGGTTCCTGCACGCCTCCTCGATGGTCGTCTACGGCAACGTCGCCCACAACCCGGTCCGAGAAGACCTGCCGTGCGTGCCGATCTCGCAGTACGGCATCGGCAAGTTCGCCAACGAGCGGCTGGTCGACACCTTTTGTTCGGCGCGCGACATGGGCTTCGTGAATTTCCGCATGTTCAACGTCTACGGTCCCGGCCAGAATCTGGCCCGCACCGACCAGGGTTTGGTGAGCATCTTCACCGCCCAGCTCCTCAAGAGCCCGAAGATCGTCTCGAAGGGCTCGCTCGAGCGCTTCCGCGACATCGTGCACATCGACGACGTCGTGTCGGCATGGACGCTGGCCGCGACGCGCGGCGGCGCGCGCGGTCCGCTGAACCTCGGCTGCGGCGAGTCGATCACCTTCCGCGAGCTCATCCAGACGGTGGCCGACGAGCTCGGCATCAAGGACAAGCTCGACGTGCAGCAGGCCGAGGGCACGCCCGGCGACCAGTTCGGCATCTGCGCCGACATCTCGGCGCTCAAGGCCGCGACCGGCTTCTCGCCGAAGATGCGCCCGCCGGAAGGCGTGCGCGACTTCGCCCGCTGGGCGAAGCAGTCCGTCGCCGTCGCGTCGAAATGACGAAGAAGGTCCCGGACTCGATCCAGCTCAACTACGCGCGCGAGTCCGTGCGTTTGATGCTGTGGTTCATGAAGCGGAAGACGAAGGAAGGCGTCCCCTTCCGCACGGCGCTCACCGACTACGCCGACATCTACCGCAAGACCTCGTTCTTCGATCTCACGAATCCCGACGAGAACAAGCGCCGCCGGCCTCAATGGGACGAACTCGTCGCCAGGCTCGAGGCCGTGTTCCCTCACCTGGAGGGGGAACTGAGCGTGCTGGCGCTCCTAGACCCGTTTCTGAAGGAGCGCGTCGTGCGGGGCCTTCCGCTCGTCGACTACCAGGCTCACGCCGACTTCGGCTGTTTCTACTACGCGCCGATGAACGAGGTCATCGACCTGCATTTCACGAACACGCTCTTGCCCGCGTCCCCGTTCAAGGATACGGCCGCGCTGGTCCGCGACCTAGCGTCGCTCGTCGCCGACGTCCGAGCGAAGCACCCGTCCGCGACGCACATCAAGTGCGGCAGCTGGCTCAACGCTTTTCCGCCGTTTCGCGCGCTCTTCCCCGGCGGCTGGAAGGACTCCGGCGAGCCGAAGAGCTACAACAGCCTCGGCTGGTGGGGCCAGTTCGCCCGCCACGACGGAGACTTCCACGCCAAGAACGCCGAGAAGTTCCGTTCCACCGGCGAGTTCCCGTATCGCTGCACTTTCCACAAGTGTTCGCTGGCCGAGCTCGAGGCGTTCCTGAAGGCCGGGGCGAGAGCCTGATGTCCGCCCTCGGACGCGTCGCCAACGCCGCGCTCAAGACCGCCGTCCGGGCCTTCGGCCTTGGCCGCGGCGGCCGGCTCGTCTGCAAGGTGCTCGACGAGATCCAGCCTTCGGTCGAGGTGCGCGGCCCGCAGGGCGACGCTTTTCGCTTCGCCACGCCGAACACGCTGACCCTTTGGCGCGCGAGGAGCCTTTTCACGAAGGAGCCCGAGACGCTCGAGTGGCTCGACACGATCGGCCCTAACGAGGTGCTCTACGACGTCGGCGCCAACGTCGGCGTCTACACGGTCTACGCGGGCGTCCGCAAGAAGGACCTGCGCGTTTTCTGCTTCGAGCCGACCTTCTTCAACTACTGGCTCCTGAACCGGAACATCCTGCTCAACGGTCTCACCGACCGCGTGCAGGCGCTGAGCTTGGCACTGGCCGACCGCGAGGCGCTCGACTCGATCCACATGGAGACCGTGCAGGACGGCGCCGCGCTCGTCACCTTCGGAGACAATCTCGACTTCGAGAAGCGGCGCTTCACCGCCAAGTTCAAGCAGGGCGCGGTCTCGACGACGCTCGACGCGTTCATCGCGCGCTACCACCCGCCTTTCCCGACCCGCATCAAGCTCGACGTCGACGGCCTCGAGCGCGAGATCCTCATGGGCGCCGAAAAGACGCTGAAGGACCCCCGGCTCAAGTCGGTGCTCGTCGAACTCAACGAGGGCCTGCCCGGCGACATGGAGCTCGTGCCCTATCTCGAGAAGTGCGGCCTCAAGTTCGCCTGGAAGCGGCATACGCCCGTGCCGGACGGCGAGGCGTTCGAGAAGCTCTTCAACTACGTATTTTCCCGATAAAAAGACCGGGGCCAGACCCCAAGGCTCGGTTTGCGAACGTGCAAACCGAACCTTGGAGGTCAGACCCCGCGCCTACTTTTTGTCGTTCCAGCGCTGCTCGAGCTGCGCGATGATGCCCTGCGCGTCGGTCTTTCCGGCGCGCCGGGGGGAGCGCTGCAGCATCTGTTCCATCTTTCGCCGCTTGGGCTGCTCCTGGGGAGACATGGTAACCAGCCTCTCCAAGGCGAGCCGGTGCCACGTCACGTCCAGAGGCACCCGCTCGAGCACCTCGCGCGCCTCCTGCTTGCGGTCCAACTCGTACAGGAGGTTGCCGAGATACTGGCACGCGGGCCAATACTCCGGGTCGATGCGGATCGCCTCGCGGATCGCCTTCTCCGCGCCCTGCAGGTTGCCCTGCCGGTGCAGGCACGCGCCTAGTCCGAGATGCGCGGGCGGATACGGCTCGCCCTGCTCGGACGCGCGCCGGTAGAGCGCTTCGGCCTCGACGAAACGCCGATGGTCGAAGAACAGCCGCGCGACCTCGTGTATAAAGGAAGGGTCGTCCGACTCCGTCTTCACGGCTTCGGCCGCCATTTCGCGCGCGGCCGTGACCCTTCCGAGCTTCAGATACGCGTCGGTCAGGCCCAGCAGGACGTCGCCCCAATCCGGGCTGCGGCGCCGAAGCCCTTCCAACGTCTCGACGGCGGGAATGACGTTGCCGAGACGGGCCTGGCACATCCCGATCCCGAGCTCCAGGTCTTCGTCGCCCGGGAAACGGCGGAGCCCCTCGCGAAAGGTCTCCAGGGACTCTTCATAGCGGCCGTTCAGGAAGAGTTTGCGGCCCTGCTCGTCGTACTCGTTGCTGTCCATGAGCCCCTCCTCCAGCGATTCGCCGATTTAGTTTCGCCCTAAAATGCAGCCCCCGGTCCAGCGGACAGAGGACCGGGGGCATGCTTGCCGTTGAGGCCAGGGCCAAGTCAGACCATCCAGTCCAACCGCCGGTACTGCAACGGATCCAGCATTCTCAGTGTAACACCACCGTCATAGGCGGTCAAGACCCACTCCGCTCCGACGAGCGGGAGGGCTATCAGGGGCATTGTAACACCTAGTCTGCTATGATCTGTGACGGTGGCCGAAGACGACCTCAAAGACAACGCCCCCTGGCTCGTCATCTTGTTGACGTTCGGGGTCGCGATCGTCGCGATGCTCGGGACGCTTTGGTTCAAGCGAAGCTCGGAGCCCGAGTACGCCCAGGCCCCGACGTTCGACCGGCCGAAGCCGGCCGCGCCTGAAGCCACCCCGGTCCCGGCCGAAGTTCCGTCGCAGGCGCCCGAGGCCCCTCCGCCTTCCGCTTCCGGACTCCTGGTCGTACAGCATTCGCTCCCTCCCGCGCGCCCCGCGGAGACGCCGGAGCCGGCTTCCACGCCTCCTCGGGCTCCGGCCGCACCGCCGCCGCAGGCCAAGGCCGGCAGCTTCCACGAGCTCGTCATGACGGAGAAGGTGAAGATGAAGGCGGTCTGGGACAAGCACGTCGGCAAGTCCAAGGTCCTGCAGGCGTACGTGAAGGAGTGGAACTCGACGCCGGAGCTCAAGGCTCTCAAGGAGCAGTGGCACAAGAACTACGACCCGATCGCGTTCCTCAAGGGAGTCGCCGGCGAGCCGAAGTTCTTTTCGCTTCTGGCGAAATACGGCCGGTCGACCGAGTTCGTCTCGGTGCTCAAAGACGATATGAAGGTCGTCTCGCCCCAGGCGATGGACGAGGCGAACAAGGTTCTCTCGAAGGACTCCACGATCAAGATCTTGGTCGACAAGGTCGGCGGCGCGATGGGCGTGCCGCTCGGCGCGTGGCTCGGCGGCAAGCCCCCGAGCCAAGACGACATCATCAAGTCGATGCTCAAGAACAATCCCGGACTGCAGGACCCGCGCCTGAAGAAATGAGCGCGCTCCTGTCCTTGGCGCTGGCCGCCGCCTTCGCCGCCGAGCCGGGCCGCGCGGTCTTCGACGCCGCCGGCTGCGGCGCGTGCCACAAGATCGACGGCCGCGGAGGCAACACCGGTCCGGACCTCTCGCTCGTCGGCTTCCGGCGCTCGGCGGAGTGGCTGCGCCTCTGGCTGCGCGATCCTCGGGCATGGAAGCCCGACACCCATATGCCGAACCTGCGCCTGCAGCCGGGCGACTTGAATGCGATCGTCGAGTACTTGGCGACGCTCAAGACGGCGCCGCGCGCACGCGCCCGCTCCGTCGAGGAGGGGCGGCGTTTGTTCTCC
>JACRDR010000299.1 GCA_016212845.1 Elusimicrobiota bacterium | reverse complement strand
GTCGGCGCGCTTGGCGCCGGGCGCCGAGGGCCTGGATTACGGCTGCGGGCCCGGGCCGACGGCGTCGGTCATGATGCGCGAGCGGGGCTTCGCGATGACCGATTACGATCCTTATTTCGCGCCGGACGCGGCGGCGCTGTCCCGATCGTACGACTTCGTCGTCGCCACCGAGGTGCTCGAGCATCTGCGCCGTCCGGCCGGCGACTTGGCGCGCCTGGACGGCCTGCTCAAGCCCGGGGGAATCTTGGGCGCGATGACGGGCGTTCTGGAGGACGACGCGGCGTTCGCGGGCTGGTGGTACCGCGGCGACTTCACGCACATCGCGTTCTACCGGCCCGAGACCTTGGCCTGGATCTCCCGCCGCTTCGGCTGGGAGCTTGCGCGGCCTTCGCGCGACGTCGCGCTGTTCCGCAAGACCGGCCGGGAACTCGTATAATGGCCCCATGAACGCTCTCCTTTATATCGCGCTCGGCGTGGCGGTCGGCGCTTTCAGCGGCCTGGTCGGAGTCGGCGGCGGAATACTGGTGGTGCCGGCCTTGATCTACGGCTTCGGATTTTCCCAGCTCCTGGCCCAGGGAACCTCGACGGCGCTGCTTCTTCCCCCGATCGGCGTTTTCGCGGCCTACACCTATTGGAAAAACGGCTACGTGGACGTGCGCGCGGCCGCGCTGATCTGCGCGGGCTTCGCCGTGGGCGGCTACTTCGGCGCGAAGCTGGTGGTCGCCCTGCCCAAGGACGCCGTGCGCCGCCTGTTCGGCGGGTTCCTTCTCCTCGTCTCCCTGAAGATGCTGTCAGGGCGCTAACGCCGCCGCGGCTTGTGTATAATCCGATCCGGAGGACTTCCATGACCATCATCGCGCTTTTCGCCTTGCTCGCCGCCCCGCTCCGCGCCGCCGACATTCCGGCGCCGATCGCGTCCTTCGACCTGACGGCGCTGGACCGTTCCGCCGCGCCGTGCGCGGATTTTTACCAGTTCGCCTGCGGCGGCTGGCTGAAGTCCCACCCGATCCCGTCCGACCAGTCGCGCTGGGGCCGCTTCAACGAGCTGGCCGAGCGCAACAAGGCCGTCCTGCGGGGAATACTGGAGAAGGAAGCGGCCGGCCCCAAGTCGGACCCGGTCGACCAGCGGCTGGGCGACCTGTACGCGGCCTGCACCGACGAGGACGCCGCGGAGAAGCGCGGCGCCGACCCTCTCAAGGAGGACTTCGCCGCGATCGACGCGCTCAAGTCCGTCGCCGAGCTTCCGGCCCTGCTGGCGCGCCTGCACGCCGAGGGCGTGGGCGCGGCCTTCTCGTTCAATTCCGACCAGGACTATAAGGACTCGACGAAGGTGATCGGCGAAGTGGACCAAAGCGGGCTGGGCCTGCCCGACCGCGACTACTATTTCAAGACCGACGAGAAATCCGTGCGCCTGCGCAAGCAGTACGTGTGGCACGCGGCCAAGATGTTCGGTCTGCTGGGCGACGATCCGAAGACGGCCGCGGCGGAGGCCGAGACGGTGATGCGGCTGGAGACCGCGCTGGCGAAGGTCTCCATGGACCGGGTGTCGCGCCGCGACCCGGAGAACGTGTACCACAAGATGTCGGCCAAGGAACTGGCGGCGATTTCGCCCGCGTTCGATTGGAACCGGTACTTCGTCGAGACCGAGGCGCCGGCGTCGCCGTGGCTGAACGTGGTCTCGACGGGCTTTCTGTCCGGCTTCTCCGCGGAGCTGTCGGCCGAGCCGCTGGCGGACTGGAAAACCTACCTGCGCTGGCGCGCGGCGGGCTCCCTGGCGGGCTGGCTGTCGCGCGATTTCGTCAACGAGTCCTTCGATTTCGGCGGGCGCAAGCTGACCGGGGCCAAGGAGCTCAAGCCGCGCTGGAAGCGCTGCGTCGAGCTGGTGGACGGCAGCATCGGCCACGACCTGGGCCGCCGCTACGTCGAACTGACCTTCGGCGACGAGGGCAAGCGCCGCACCGACCAGCTGATCGTCGCGCTCCAGAAGTCCCTCAAGACGGATCTCGAGGGCCTGGACTGGATGACGGCCAAGACCCGGCGCAAGGCGCTGGAGAAGTTCGCCGCGTTCACCACCAAGATCGGCGGCCCCGAGAAGTGGCGCGACTACGCGGGGGTCAAGATCGACCGCGCCGACCTCGTCGGCTCGGTCCGCAGCGCGCGCGCCTACGAGACGCGCCGCCGCCTGGGCAAGATCGGCAAGCCGGTGGACCGCAAGGAGTGGGACATGACCCCGCCCACGGTCAACGCGTACTACAACCCGCAGCTCAACGAGATCGTCTTCCCGGCCGGCATCCTGCAGTCGCCGTTCTTCGACCGCGACGGCGACCAGGCGATCAACCTGGGCGCCATCGGGGTCGTCATCGGCCACGAGCTGACGCACGGCTTCGACGACGAGGGCCGCAAGTTCGACGCGAAGGGCAACATGTCCGAGTGGTGGACGCCCGAGGACGCCGAGAAGTTCGAGGCGAAGACCGCCTGCGTGGTGGACCAGTACGGGAGCTACGAGCCTCTGCCGGGCGTGAAGCTCAACGGCAAGCTGACCTTGGGCGAGAATACCGCCGACAACGGCGGCGTGCGCCTGGCGTCGATGGCTCTCGAGGAGCTCAAGAAGTCCGGCGCGGTGCCCGCCGACGTGAACGGCTTCTCGCCGGAGCAGCGCCTCTACCTGGGGTTCGCCCAGGTGTGGTGCCAGAACTCCACCGAGGAGAGCATGCGCATGCTCGCGGCGGTGGACCCGCACTCGGCGGCGCGCTTCCGCGTGATCGGCCCGCTGTCGAACTCCGAGGGCTTCGCGAAGGCCTTCTCCTGCAAGCCGACCGACGCGATGGCGCGCGGCGCGAACTCCTGCCGCGTCTGGTAGTTGATCTTCTTCGGCCATCTCGGCCTGGGTGACGCGCTGGCCGCGCCCGTCCGGCGCGGCCTGCCGCGCCGCTGGGTCCTGCTCGGCACGGTCCTTCCGGACCTCCTCGACAAGCCGCTGTAC
>JACRDR010000298.1 GCA_016212845.1 Elusimicrobiota bacterium | reverse complement strand
TCGAGACCGCCGATGAACACGGAACCATCGTCCTCGACGTCCACCTCCACGCCGTACTCTTCGATGATCCGGCGGATGTTCTTGCCGCCGGGGCCGATGAGCGCGCCGATCTTGTTGATCGGGATCTGGAGCCGGATGAGGCGCGGGGCCCACTTGCTGAGCTCGGGGCGGGGAGCGGCGATCGCCTTCTCCATCTCGCCGAGGATGTGGAGGCGGCCCTCACGAGCCTGGTACAGCGCCTCTTTCATCATCTGCACGGAGAGGCCTTCGATCTTCATGTCGAGTTGGAAGCCCGTGATGCCGTTCTTGGAGCCGGCGACCTTGAAGTCCATGTCGCCCAGGTGATCCTCGAAGCCGTTGATGTCGGAGAGGATCGCGTAGCGCTTGCCTTCGAGGATGAGACCCATCGCGATGCCCGCGCAGGCCGCCTTCAGCGGGACGCCCGCGTCGAAGAGCGCCAGCGAGCCGCCGCAGACGGAGGCCATCGAGGACGAGCCGTTCGACTCGAGGATGTCCGAGACGAGGCGGATCGTGTACGCGAAGCCGTCCTCCGCGGGGAGCAGCGGGTACAGCGCGCGCTTGGCGAGCGCGCCGTGGCCGATCTCGCGCCGGCCCGGGCCGCGTTCCGGCTTGAATTCGCCGACGGAGAAGCCGGGGAAGTTGTAGTGGAGCATGAAGCGCTCCTTGAACTCTCCCTCGAGCTCGTCCATGATCTGCATGTCGCCCGGCGTGCCGAGCGTGCCGACCACCAGCGCCTGCGTCGCGCCGCGGGTGAACACGGCGGAGCCGTGGGCCCGGGGCAGCGCGGGAACCTGGATCGAGATGGGGCGGATGTCCTTCGTGCCGCGGCCGTCCTGGCGGCGGTTCTCGGAGAGAACCATCTCCCGCGACTCTTTGTAGAGCAGGTCCTCGACGATGTGGGTGACCCACTTCTCGGCGCCGAGCCACGTGGGCGCGAACTTCGCGCCCTCGAGCGTCGCCTTCGCGCTCGCGGCCTGCTCGGGGATCGCCTTCTCGGTGATCTCCGCGCGGATCGCGGTCTTGAGCTGGTGCATCGCGGCGTCGAGGTCCCACTTCGCCATCGCGGCGCGAAGCTTGGACTTGATCTCGGGCAGCGCGCGGTCGGTGACGTACTGGCGCACGGCGTCGGGCGCCGAGGGCGGCGTGATCGTGCGCTTCACGATCACCTTGCCGGCCTTCTTGGCTTCCTCGACGAGGCGCAACTGCACTTCGCAGATCTTGTCGATCTCGCGCTGCGCGGCCTCGAGGGCCTCTACCATGGTCTCTTCCGAGACCTCGTTGGCGCCGCCTTCGACCATCAGGATCGCTCCCTTCTGGCCGGCGACGACGAGTTCGAGCTCGCAGACTTCGCGCTCCTCGAACGTCGGGAACATGACGATCTTGCCGGCCACTCGGCCGACGCGGACCGCGCCCACCGGGCCGGCCCACGGCACGTCGGACAACATCAACGCGGCGGAAGCCGCGTTAATCGAAAGAATGTCGGGATCGTTCTTGCAGTCCGCCGCCACGACGATGATTTGCACCATCGTGTCGCAGTTCCAGCCCTCGGGGAAGAGGGGCCGGATCGGGCGGTCGGTGAGACGCGCCGAGAGGACTTCCTTCTCGCGCGGCTTGCCTTCTCGCTTGAAGAAGCCGCCGGGGATCTTGCCCGCGGCGTACGTGCGCTCGCGGTAATCGACGGTCAGCGGCATGAACGTCACGCCGGGCTTCGGCTCCTTCGCCGCGGTGGCGGCGGTCAGGACGGCCGAGTCCTCGAGGTGCACGGTAACGGAACCGCCGGCCTGCTTGGCGAGCGTTCCCGTCTGGAAAATAAGTTCCTTCTCTCCCACCGTCACCGGTAGGGAGACTTTCTGTAGGTTGGACATGGGTTACTTCCTCAGGTCGAGCGTTTTGAGGACCTTGTTGTAGTCCTCGAAGTCGGTGCGGCGCAGGTAGTTCAGGAGCCGGCGGCGCTGACCGACGAGCTTGAGCAGCCCGGTCTGCGACGAGTAGTCCTTCTTGTTGCCCTTCAGGTGGGAGGAGATCTCACCGATGCGCGCGGTCAGAATGCTGATCTGAGTCGCGGGCTTGCCGGTGTTTCCCTGGTTCTTCTGGATGATTTCTGCCTTCTTCGCTTTCGTGATCATATTAGGGAAAGATTATAGGAATTTGACGGCGGGAAGGTCAAATAAAATGCGTTTTTTACCGGGGCTTCCAGTAGCCGCCCATGGTCTTGGGACCGCCCATGTTGGAGCGGGACCGGACCTGGTCGATGAGGATGCGGAGCTTCGTCTGGGTGGTGGGATCGGTGGAAAACAGGACTCCATGGACCGCGAATTTGGTGCCCGGGGCCGGCGGGTCGGTGCGGACGACCCGGCAGTCGACCGCGAGCACCTCGGTGGCGGTCGAGATCTTGAGGGTGAACGACCGGGCCCTCAGCATCCCGTAGACCCGGATCGCCGCTCCCCCCATCCCGATATTGAGCAATTCTCCGGGAAGCGGATCTCCGCCGGTGTTCACGAGCTGGCAGCTCATCTGGCAGGGATGCCGGGCGTGGGCCCGTCGATTGGGTCCGGGGGCGGCCATTTCCTCTATAGAGTAGCGGGAGGCGAGGCGCCCTGCAAGGCCTCCGATTGGATGTGCCGGAGCACCCGGAGATGGATGCGGTGGAGGATCGCGTCGGACCAGAGCTTCCAGTACCCGGCGGGCCAGAGCCCGTGCCGGTACCAGGTCGTGCCCTCCAGGCGCGTGCCGCCCGGGGTCCGGGTCAGCAGAAAGCGTCCTCCGGTCGACTGGAAGTAGCCTTCGAGATGCGGGGCCACGACCTTGCCGAACGGGTTCCACTCGCGCAT
>JACRDR010000293.1 GCA_016212845.1 Elusimicrobiota bacterium | reverse complement strand
TGCCTCGGATGGCTTTATTTGGAGACATAGATGATCTTGGACCCCTCGGATTCGAACCGGAACGGCATCTCGCGCCAGCCGGACGGCAGGCGCTTCGCGACGGCGGCGCGCTTGGCGGGCGGGACGAAGACGAGCAGAAACCCGCCCCCGCCGGCGCCGAGCACCTTGCCGCCGATCGCGCCCGCGCGCCTCGCGGCGTCGTACGCGTCGTCGATGTGCGGGCTCGTGATGCCGCCCGCGAGGCTCTTCTTCGCTTCCCAGGCCTCGTGCAGGAGCGGGCCGGCCGACGCGACGTCGCCCTTCTGCAGCGACGCGCGCAGACGGTTGGCCTGCGCACGCAAGAGCTTCAGGACGTCGTCGTTCTTCTTGAAATTCGCCTTCGCGCGGCGCAGCAGCGGCCCGGCCTTGCGCGTCACGCCCGAGTAGAGGAGCATGAGGTGCTCATGGAGGTTGTCGATCGTGCGCACGGGGCAGATCAGCGGGTCGACGCGCACCGTCTCGTCGGGCATGAACTCGAGGAACTGGAAGCCGCCGTAGGCCGAGATATACTGGTCCTGCTTGCCGATCGGCTCCTTCAGCCGCTCGATCTCGATCTCGCAGGCCTCGCGCGCCAGCTGCTCCGGCGTCTTGAACTGGCCGAGATGCGCGTAGAGCGCGTGGAGCACGCCGACGGTGAACGCCGACGAGGAGCCGAGGCCCGTGCCGCCCACGACGTCGGCCATCGAGGTGATCTCGATGCCGCGCTTGATGCCCGTCTTGCGGAGGCACTCGCGCAGGAGCGGATGCTGGACCTCGTCGACGGACTTCACGAGTTCGGTCTTCGAGTACTTCAGGATGATCGAGTCGTCGAAATAGCGGTTGACCGTGATGTACATGTACTTGTCGATCGCGGTCGAGACGACCGCGCCCGACGAGCTCCGGTAGAAGTCGGCGAGATCGGTGCCGCCCCCGGCGAAGCTGACGCGAAACGGCGTGCGCGAGATGATCATCTCCGCGAGATCCTTCCGAGGATCCAGTCGGCCGCGGCCGCGAGGTTGGGGCACGTCGCGTCGGGGCGCACGTTGAAGTGCCCGTCCTTGCCGCCGTAGCCGGTCTCGACGAGGAGGGCGGAGCAGCCGGCGTTGCGCGCCGTCAGCACGTCGCGCGTCGTGTCGCCGACGAGGAAGGATCGAGCGACGTCGACGCCGAAGCGCTCCGCGGCCTGCAGCACCATGCCGGGCTTCGGTTTGCGGCAGTCGCAGTCGACGCGGTACTTCGGGTCGTTCGCCTCCGGATGGTTCTTTTCGGGGTGGTGCGGGCAGTAGTAGATCGCGTCGAAGCGAGCGCCCTCGGCGGCGAAGAGCTCCTCGAGCTTGTCGTGCACTCGCTTGAGGCCGGGCTCGTCGAAGAACCCGCGCGCGACTCCGGCCTGGTTGGTCACGATGATGACCGCCGCGCCCGCGTCGCGCAGGCGCTTCACCGCGTCGGGCGCGCCCGGGATGATCTTCAATTGCTCGGGCTGGGAGAGGTACCCGACCTCGTCGATCAGCGTCCCGTCGCGGTCCAGGAAGACGGCCCAGCGCGCCATCAGCGCTTGGCGCCCCAGCGCTTCTCGAAAGTCTTCACCCGCTCGGGCGTGCCGACGTCGAGGACGTCCTCCTTCGTGACGTAGGCGTAAAGCTTCTCGCCGGCGGCGATCGCGGCCGGGAAGACCTGCTTGCCGAAATCGGTCGGCTTGTCGGCCGGGATGTGTTTGAGGAGGCTCGGGCGCACGACCCAGATCGCGGCGCAGCCGAGGCTGCCGTGCGGCTCGCCGGCTTTCGCGCGGTAGATGCCGGTGATGCGGTCGCCTTCGGTGCGCACGAGGTCGCTGTCGAGCGGGTGGTCCGTCTCGCGCACGACGAGCGTCGCGGCGCCGCCGTGCGCGCGGTGGAACGCCATGAGCTTGCCCAGGTCCATGTCGACGTAGAGGTCGCCGTAGACGACGAGGAGGTCCCCGTCGAAGGAGCCCTCGAGGTCGCGGACGCAGCCGGCGGTGCCGCGCGGCTCCTCTTCGACTCGGTACTCGAGCTTCAGGCCGAAGGCGGCGCCGTCGCCGAAGTGCTTCTCGAAGGCCTCGGGCTTGTAGCCGAGGCAGAGGAAGGCCTTACCGACGCCCGAACGCCCGAGCCAGCGCACGAGGTGCTCCATGAGCGGTTTCCCGCCCACCGGCAGCATCGGCTTGGGGATTTGGTCGGTGGCCGGGCGCAAGCGTTCGCCCCGCCCGCCGGCCACGATCGCGGCCTGCACGGATGCCATTTTGGTCATGGCCAATATAGCAATTTCCTGTTATACACCTGAGGATGCCCCCCGCGACCGGCGGCCCCGCCAACCGGCTGGAAACCCTGCTTCGCGACGCCTTCCAGGACCCCGGGCACCGCCCCGAGTTCTACCGGCTGCTGCTGGCCGCCGACCTCTTCGTCATCGGGCGGACCGACCGCGAGGGCCCCGGGGAGTACATCGCGGGCCCCGACGGCGAGAAAATCGCGATCGCGGGCTGGAAGCGCGACGGCAAGTCGCTGGTACCCGTCTTCACCTCGCTCGAGCGCCTGAGCGAGTCGGTCAGCCAGCCAACCGCCTACATCCAGCTCAACGGCCGCGCGCTCTTGGGCCTGCTCGGCCCGCACGCGACCGTCCTATTAAATCCCGGGTGCTCCGTCGGCAAGGAGATGCCGCCCGAGGAGATCCGGTCCCTGCTCGACGGCAGCCTCTTCACCGGTCCGAAGGCCGAAAAGCTGGCCCCCGGCACCTCCGTGAAGATCTCGACTCCGAAAGAAGAGCCCGTCGAGCTCGTCGGCGCCCTGCGCACTCTCTTCACCAAGCACCCGTCGGTGCACGCTGCGTTCCTGGCCCGAATCCACGTGCCGGCCACGCCC
>JACRDR010000297.1 GCA_016212845.1 Elusimicrobiota bacterium | reverse complement strand
TGTCTCGCGACGACGACGGTCAGCTGCGCGTCGTGACCTGCCCAGCGGACGCGACGCTCCCGGCCACCGTCCCGCCGCCGCCCGATGGAAAGGTTTGGGTGTCTCGGGGGATGAACGCCTACCAAGCAATGCCCCTGTATCTTCGCAATCGCGGCACCGGCCAGTTCCTCCCGGCTTCACCCGCGACCGACTCGGCGGAAAATCCTAGGATCGAGACGAAAAAGCCGGCGCCGCAGCTCAGAGTCCTGAACGCGATGAGCCATCAGATGGCGCAGCGGCTGCGGCCTCCTCGGGCCGGGCTCGCTCCCGCGGCCGGCGCGGCGCCGGTCGCGCTTCCCAAGGCGGAGGCTCCCGCCGCCGTTGAGACGCCCCCGCCCGCGCTGAATGCTCCCGGACCGGGCGACATCCTCGCCGAGCGGAGCGCCGAGGCGGTCGAGCAGCTCAAGGCGGGGCAGCAGGCGATCGAACGAGGAGACCCGGCGGAGGCCTTGGCGAGCCTCCAGCGCTCGATCGAGAGCCACCCGCTCCCGACCGCCTACTATCTGCGCGCCTCGATCCACAACACGCTTCGCGATTTCTCCTCCGCCGCTCTGGACACGGAGGCGGGCCTGAAGCTGGCGCCCGGCGATCCGATGCTGCTCTCCGCCAGGTCGTTCGCGCTCAATCACTCCGGGCGCTTCCGCGAGGCCGAGGCCGCGGCCAAGGAGGGGCTCCGGGCGAAGCTCGACGACGCGGGGCTTTACGCGAACCTAGCCTACTCGCAATCGAGGTTGGGCGATCGCTCGGGTATGCTCGACTCGTTGGAGCGGGCGGCGGCGCTAGATCCGTCCTATCGGCTGACGCTGCGCCAAGCGAAGGAGCTCAATGCCTTCCCGGAGGGCGGGGGAAAGGAGAACCGCGAGCCGCCGATCGAGTTCGCCATGCGGCGGCCTCCCGAGGCAAGGGTCGAGCCCGAGCAAGACCGGAAAGGCGGCTCGCCGCTGCCCGCGCTCATCCTTTTCGCCGTCGGCGTCGGGGCGGGCGTCGGCGTCGCCACGCTGCGCCGGGGCAAGCGGGTCTCGACCTCCGTGGTCGTCGCGCGCCCCGAGGCTCCGGCGGCGCCCGCGGCGCCGCCGCCGAGCACCGCGACGCTGCTCAAGGGACGCTACGAGCTGCAGAACAAGATCGGGGCGGGAGGCATGGGCGACGTCTACCGCGGCCTCGACCGCACCTTGGGGCGGAGCGTCGCCGTCAAGCGCATGCGCGCGGAGATCAAGAACGACCGCGAGGCCCGGAAGGCCTTCCTGCAGGAGGCGAGCATCGTCTCGCACCTGAGCCATCCCTACATCGTCGCCATCCACGAGGTCATCGAGGATAACGACGACGTGTTCCTCATCTTCGACTACGTCGACGGCAAGCCGTTGTCGCAGATGCTCGTCGAGCGCGGCCGTCTCCCGCTGGCTGAGACGAAGAAGCTCTTCGCCCAGGTCTGCGAGGCGATTTCCTGCGCGCACAAGACCCACGTCCTACACCGCGACCTCAAGCCCTCGAATATCATGGTCGACGCCTCCGGCTACGCGAAGGTGATGGACTTCGGCATCGCCCGGGAGGCGAAGGAGACGATCACGCGCCTGACCAACGCCGACGCGTGGGGCACGCCCGCCTACATGGCGCCCGAGCAGCATCTCGGGCGCTGCGCCAAGACCTCCGACATCTTCGCTCTGGGCGTGTGCCTCTACGAGACGCTCACGGGCGAGCTTCCCTTTCCCGGCCCCGACTTCCTGGCGCAGAAGGAGCGGCGGCGCTACGCCCCGCCGCAGTTCCTGGCTCCGGACCTGCCGAAGGAGGCGGAACTGCTTTTCGCCGCCACCCTCTCGCCCGACCCCAAGGCCCGCGTCGCGGAAGCCGGCGAGCTTCTCGCGTCCCTCCAGGCGATCGCATGACCGCGATCCTCGCGGTGCGGCTCGCGGCGTCCTTGGCCTCGGCCGGCGTGATCGCGATCGGCCCCGATCTCGGGCCCCAAGAGCAGTACTCCGACGTCGTCCGATCCCGCTACAAGGTCCGCGTGGAGCGGGATCGGAGCGACACGCTCAAGTACATCATGACCGCCCGCCGCCTCTACAACCCGGCGTGCCAAAAAGACTGCGAAACCTATCTCCTGGAGTCGAACGTCTACTCGTATTGGGTCAAGTTCCTGGAGAAGGCGTGCGTGCACGGGCAGCCCGCGGACGCCGGGGTCACTCGATTCGGGCATACCGGGCTGTGGATGTCGATCCCGGACTACAACAAGCACGGCTTTATCGGCGTCCGGCAGCTCGACAACCCGACTAAGTCGATGTTCCCGCGGCAGACGATCGCCATCGACCCGGTGCAGAGCATCTCGAAGATCGAGACGATCACGCAGATGGACGTCACCAAAAAGGACCTCCAGATCGAGTACTCGCGCGGCGACACGTTCACGTTCCCGCGGCAGGGTTGGGGGTGGCGGTTCGAGACCGATCAAGGCCTGAACCCGGAGCACGCCACCGCCTCCGCCTGCCGGCAAAATCTGCCCGAAGGCCCGACCTACCGCTGCTGGAACGCCACGGTCCTGATCGGCTACCACCCCTACAAGCTCGAGTACGTTCTGCCCGACGAGCACGCGCGCGCGTTCACGCCGTACGAGATGATGTCGATTACCGCCGCCGCCTTGGAGAAATCCGAGGCCGAGAGCGCGCGCCGCGCGGGCGACTTCGTGGTCTACTTCTGGGATCTGGAGTTCCAGCGCGAGGGCGACCGGGAGTGGCGCCCCTTGACCAAGCTCAAGCTCTTCCGATACGAGGACCCGGTGGGCTGGGGCGCGCGCTTGGGGCGCTATCGCGGCCGCAACGTGCTGCAGATCGACAACGACGGCCGGGGCCCTTACTTCGGTCCCGGCGAGTCTTTCGACATCGGCACCCCCATGCCGGCCGGTGCTCCCATCAAGCGGCGATGACCGAGCTCGAGCCGAGCGGCCCTGTCGATGAGCCGGAAGTGATCGCTCCGGGGGAGTCGCCTCGCGCGCATAAGGACCAGGCCGCAGCGATGTCGTGGCGCCTCAGGCTCAAGCTCGCGGGCGCGCTCGCCGGCGGAGGGGTCTTCTGTCTGGGCGCCGGCGCGCTGCTCACCCTAACGATCATCGGCGCGCCCGTGGGCATCGTCCTCGGGCTTCTGGGATTGGGGTTGTTCGCCGCGGCGGCGATGGTCCTTTTCGGGAAAGCGACGCTGCTGATCTCGCGCTAGAACCGAGATATCAGGCCGGCGCCGCCGCGGAAGCAGACGAGCCCGAGGACGAGGCTTGCCGCCACGTTCATGCCGGCCCGCCCGAGTTGGCCCGCCCGCAGCAGGTGCTCGGTTTCGAGGATGAGCGACGAGAAGGTCGTGAACGCGCCGCAGAAACCCGTGATGATCGCCAGCCGCGCCGCGGCGCCGAGCCGGTCCTGAGCCAGCGCGTCGGCGGCCCCAATGACCGCGCAGCCGAGGAGATTCACGGCGAGGGTCCCGAAGGGAAAGCCGGGGGCCGCGCGGTTGATCGCGGCGGCGAGCGCCCAACGCCCGAGGCCTCCCGCGAGCGTCGCGAGGACGAACCAGCCGAGGCCTTCCATCAATGCTTGCTGGGGTCGATGAACTGCAGTCCGGAGCCCGGCGGCGCCTGTCGGGGGACGGGCTGCAGCATCGGCGCCGGGCCGCCTCGCGCGGCCTGCACGCGGGCCTCGAGCACCTGCATGTTGCGCTTGGTGTTCTCGTTGTTCGGGTCCAGTGCCAGCGACTCTTGGTACGACTTCTTCGCCTCGGCGAGGTTGCCCGCCATGAAGTACGCGTTGCCGAGGTTGAAGTAGCCCTCGGTCGAGTCGTGGCGATGCACCCACTGGCCGTCGACTTCCTTCACCGGCGGGTAGAGATAGGAAAGCAGGATGCGCCGGACGCTCGCGTTCTGCGCCAAGGACTGGGAGACGCGGCACTTCGGCGCCTCGATCATTTCCTTGTAGTTCGCGATCGCCTTGTCGTACTGGTGCCGGAGCATGTAGATTTGCCCCAGGCGCAGGTAGTTGTGCTGGAAGACCGGATCGATGTTGTAATACATCGTGAAGCGCTCGATCGCCTTGTCCCACGCCTTCTGCCCTTCCTCTGGGCGGCCGTGGTTCATGAGCCACTCGCCGTACTTCATGTAGAGCGCGCCGACCTGGTGGTGCATCTGCACGTAGTTGGGCGCGCGGTCGCGCACCTGGTCGTACGCCTCCAGGGCGCGCTCGAAGTCGTCGCGCGGGACGTTGTTCTTGTCGCCCCAGTTCGGGTTGTAGATCTTGTCCATGCTGAACCGGTCGTTGAAGACGTTGCCCTTGAAGTAGAAGGACATGATGAACGCCGGGTTCAGCTCGCCGACCTTGATGTAGTGCCGGAGCGCCTGTTCCCACTGCTGCTGCTTGGAGAAGAAGATCGCGATGTTGTGGTAGACGTCGGCGCGGAAGAAGCCCCAGGCCAGGTTCACCGGGCCCCACGGCATCATGGTGATCGCGACGACGATGGGCACGAGCGCGTTGCGCGTCAGGAAGGAGATGCGCATGAACGCGAAGCCGAGGCCGCCCACGCAGCCGAGCATCGCGGTCCACGCGATCCACCACTGCAGGACTTCGCCGCCCAGGTTCAGCCGCGAGAGAGGCCCCTGCAGCTCGGTGAACTGCGAGACCATGAGCCAGCCCATGTAGGCGGTGGCTATCCACGCGGCCAGCCGGGCGGGCCAGAGGAAGAAGATCGAGAGCGTCTCGCCGAGCGAGGGCTCCGCCGGCGTCTCGCCCGCGACCGGCTCGCGGTGCGAGTGCAGCTCGGAGAGCGACATGCCGCGCGCCAGGTTCACGATGAGGCCGGACAAGAGCCCCAGGTAGACGCCCGACGACACGAAGCGCATGCTGACGTCGAAGAAGTTGTGCAGCAGCATGCCCTGGAAGGCGACGAGCACGCCCAGCAGTTCGTACGCGCGGGGCGGCGCCCGTTCGCCCTGCTTGAGCGAGCCGGTCAGCTGCTGCAGGGTCTTGTATGCCATCCAGCAGGAGCTGAAGATGAGCCAGAGGAAGATGCCCATGCCGGCGATGCCCTCGTCGAAGAGCACCTCTAGGTACTCGTCCTCGGAGTGGTCGGTCTCGGTGTTGTGCTTGCCTTCGATGTGGAAGATCGGCGGGCGGCGGAACGCGGGATAGATCACCCAGAACGAGCCGATGCCGGTGCCGATCACCGGCTGGGTCATGATCATCTCCCAAGTCGCCTCCCAGGTGAAGAGGCGGAAGTTCACCGAGGTGAAGCTGGCTTGGAGCTTGATCCAGACGACGATGAGCGCCGTGCTGATGAGCGCGGTCATCACGCCCGCGAGGTGATACTTGAAGCGCAGGAGGCGCTCCCGGTCGAAGAAGTAGAAATAGGTGCCGAGGAACACGCTCACCGACAGCGCGAAGGCGATGTAGGCGCCCTTGGTCTGCGTCCCGTAGAGCACGAAGACGTCCATGAGCAGGAGGACGACCAGCTTGAACTCCCGGGTCTTCATCCACTGGGTGACGAGGATCGGCACCATGAGGACCAGGTAGTCGGCCAGGAAGTTGGGGTTGCCGTAGGTCGAGAACACGCGCAGGCCAAAGGCGCCGCGCCAAATGAACGGGTCGGGGCCGTTGCCGGGGCCCAGCGGGAAGAAGTGGATGTCGAACCACTGCAGACACCCGTACCCCACGCTGATCCAGGCGGCGATGATGAGGATCTTGATCAGCCGCTGGACCGCCTTTTCGTTGAATTCCTGCACCACGATGAGCGGCACGGTCATGTAGAAGATGCGCCGCAGGAAGAAGTCGGTGGAAGACCAGTGGTAGGGGGCGTGTATGAACGAGAAGACGCCGTAGGCCAAATACGCGAGGAAGGGGGCCAAGACCACCAGGTCGTCCTTCGTCACCGCCAAAAAGCCTTCCTCGAGGAGCCGGCAGAGCCAGAGGGACAGGAGGCATACGCCGCCGGTCTGAACCAAAGTGATCTTTACTTGAGCAGAGTCGTAGGTGCGCAGGTAGAAGGCGTCGCAGATGAGGAGATAGAGCAGCGGCAGCCACCAAAAGATCGCTTTTCGGGCGAAATTGACGCACTCGTTGGACTGCAGGGCGGCGTCGATGTTGCGTCCGCGGAGGGCGGGAACAGGTGGTTTGGCCATCTAAAGTCGCCGGAATAGTAACACATATTTCTATATAATGCCCGCCATCGCATGAGGCTCGAGCAGGCCGTCATTTTCGCCGGCGGACGCGGGGAAAGGCTCCGCCCGCTCACCGACACCCTCCCCAAGCCCATGGCCCCCGTGAAGGGGGAGCCGTTCCTCAACTACCTGATCCAGTCCCTGTGCGCGGTCGGGATCAAGCGGGTCCTTCTCCTGGTCGGCTACCGGCACGAGGCGATCGTCGACTACTATAGGAAGCACGCCGGAAGCCGGTTCACCCCCGATTTTTCGATCGGCACTGCCGACGACCTGACCGGCCGCCGCCTCCTGAACGCCTACACCAAGCTCGACGACCGCTTTCTGCTTCTCTACGGCGACAACTATTGGCCGATCGAGCTCCCCGGGATGCTGGCCCACTACGAGAAGACCGGCGCCAAGGTCCAATCCACCGTTTTCCGCAACGCGAAGGGCACCGGCGAGTACGGCGCCCAGAACAACGTGCAGGTCGGACCCGACGGCAGGATTCTTCGCTACGACCGGACCCGCAAGGATCCGTCGCTCAACGGCACGGACATCGGCTATTTCGTCGTCGATAAATCGATTTTGGACCCGGAACTCGAGGGAAACATCTCCTTCGAGGAGCATTACCTGCCGCGGCTCATCGCCGGCGGCGCGCTGGCGGGTTTCTTCACCGACCGCCAATACCACTACATCACCGAATTGAAAAGCCTGAAGGCTTTCGAGGACTACGTGACCCAAGACTCCATCCCGTCCATCCTGTCCGCCAAGGCGGTCTCTCGTGGCTAAAAAAGTCCTCATCACCGGCATCACCGGCTTCGTCGGCTCGCATCTCGCCGAGCTCTGCTTAGAGAAGGGCGTAAAGCTCTTCGGCTTCCGGCGCTACCACCTCTCGAGCATGAAGAACGTGCTTCACATCGAGAACGACGTCGAGTGGCACGACTGCGACATGCTCGACCCGAAGGCGACCGCGAAGGCGATCCGGGCGATCAAGCCCGACGTCGTCTTCCACATGGCCTCGCAGAGCTTCGTCAGCCCGTCCTGGGATCACCCGAGCGTCTACATGGACGCGAACTACAAGATGACGGTGAACCTCCTCGAGGCGTGCCTCGAGGCGAGGGTCAAGCCCAAGGTCCACATCCCCGGCTCCGGCGAGGAGTTCGGCGACGTGCCCGAGAAGGAATTACCGATCACCGAGACGACCGTCCTCAAGCCGGTGAACCCCTACGCCGTCTCGAAGATCGGCCAGGACCTGATCGCCTACGTCTACTTTCGCTCCTACGGCCTGCCCGTCATCCGCACGCGCGCCTTCAACCATGAGGGCCCGCGCCGCGACCGCGTGTTCGGCATCCCGTGGTACGCCTACCAGGTCGCTAGAGTCGAGCGCGGCCTCCAGCCGCCGGTGGTGAAAGTCGGCCACGTCGACGACGTCCGGAACTTCACGCACGTCAAAGACATGGTCGCGGCCTA
>JACRDR010000294.1 GCA_016212845.1 Elusimicrobiota bacterium | reverse complement strand
TCGCCGAGGTGAAGGACGCGATGGACTTCATCCAGGCGAAGGGCAGCCCCGAGGCGAAGATCAAGTTCGGCCAGGCCTACGACGAGATGATGGGCGAGAAGATGCAGATCACCGTCATCGCCACGGGCTTTCCCGCCCGCCGGCCGCAGGGTCTCGCGCGGCGCTCGCTGCTCGCGCCCGGCCTCGCGCGCCGCAATCCGCTCGGCGACATCCCCGATCTGTCTCCGATCGAGCCGCAGGGCTCGCGCAACGTCGATTGGTCCAAGCCCGCTTTTTTGCATTATAAGATCAAGAAGCTGAAATAACGGAAACCTCCATGGATCTCCAAGGCCTCCTCCAAGCGCTCCTGAACAAGAAAGGCTCCGACCTGCACATCCGCGGCGACGGTCCCGCGTACATCCGCGTCGACGGCGACCTCGAGCAGGTCTCGCCCGACATCATCACCAGCCAGGAAGTGGAGACGATGCTGCGGCAAGTGATGTCGCCGCGCGCGGCGAAGGTGTTCGATGCGAAGAACGAGGTGGACTGCTCGTTCCAGGCCGGCGAAGTGGCGCGCTTTCGCGTCAACGCGTACCGGCAGCGGCAGAAGCTCTGCATCTCGATCCGATTCATTCCGATGAAAATCCCGACGATGGAGGAGCTGAAGCTCCCCGTCGGCACGGTCAAGAAGATCGCCGACAACTCGCGGGGCCTCGTGCTCGTCACGGGCATCACCGGCTCCGGCAAGTCTTCCACTCTCGCCGCGATGATCGACTACATCAACTCGAACCGCCCGGAGCACATCATCACGGTCGAGGACCCGATCGAGTTCGTGCACAAGGATAAGAAGGCGATCATCAGCCAGCGCGAGATCGGCGAAGACACGCCGTCCTACGCCGAGGCGCTGAAGATGGCGATGCGGCAGGACCCCGACGTCATTCTCATGGGCGAAATGCGCGATCTCGAGACCGTCTCGGCCGCGCTCACCGCCGCGCAGACCGGCCACCTCGTGTTCGGCACGCTGCACACGCTCGACGCGATCCAGTCGATCGGCCGCGTCATCGACCTCTATCCGCCGCACCAGCAGGCGCTCGTGCGCACTCAGCTCGCCGACAGCTTGCGCGCGGTCATCAGCCAGCGGCTGCTGCCGTCGCTCAAGGGCGGCCGCGTCCCGTCGATCGAGATCCTCATCGTGACCGCTCACGTGAAGAAGCAGATCGAAGAGAACAAGTCCGGCGGCATCACCGAAGCGCTGACGAAGGGCGGCTTCTACGGCATGCAGACGTTCAACCAGTCGCTGGTGAAGCTGTACAAGGAGGGCCTGGTCTCGGAGGAAGAGGCGCTGTCGGCCGCCACGAACCCGGACGACGTGAAGCTCGCGATGCGCGGCATCGAGCAAGAAGTGAAGCAAGCGATCTAAATTGCTAACCTGTTGACGGAGCCCCCACCATGTTCGCCGAAGGCTATATCGGAATCGCAGGAACGATCGGCGTAGGCAAGTCCACGCTCACGATGGACCTCGCCCGCGCGCTCAACTTCGAGCCCATTCTCGAAGAAGTCGACGGAAACCCGTACCTCGAGTCGTTCTACGGGGACATGCATCAGTACGGGACCATGATGCAGGTCTGGCTGCTCAATCACCGCTTTCGCCAGCACCGCGAGTTCGTGACCCGCATCTCCCTCGGAAAAATCCGGGGCGTCGTGCAGGACCGGACGATCTGGGAAGACACGATCTTCGCCCGCATGCTCAACGAGCATCCGGACAAGATCATCTCGGATCTCGACTACAACACGTACCTCGACCTGTTCGACAACATGGTCCTGCGCGAGCTCGTGTTCCCGCAGCTGTTGATTTACTTGGACATCAAGCCCGAGACCGCCGTCGAGCGCATCAAGAAGCGCGGCCGCGGCATGGAGCAGACGATCTCGCTCGAGTACCTCCGCATGCTCAAGGCGAACTACGACCAGTTCGTCGGCGAGATGCAAGAGGCGGGCGTCCGCGTCCTTCGTCTTCCGTGGGAGAGTTTCCCGCCGATCTCGGAGGTCGTGCGGATGGTGCACGAGTACTCGCTCAAGCCGTCGAGCTTCACCAAGTGGGTGCGCCCGCTGCGCCACACCAAAGACCAGGAGCGGATGGATCGCGAGCGCCGTGAGCGGGAAGCCGCCGCGGCCGCCCGCGCAGCCTCATCGACCGATGCCCAACGCGCTGTCGCCTGATACGACGAGCTGGACCAAGACCGGCGGACTTCACGTCGAGCCGCGCCTGACCGCGCTCGGGTTCCGTCACGGCGTCACGACGCGCGCGCTCGGGAACATGAAGGACGCGGCCTTGCGCCGCAAGGCCGTCGAGCTGGCGGGGCTTGCCTCCGATCCCTTCATCCTCAATCAGGTCCACGGGACCTCCGTGGTCGAGACTTCCTCGGTCGCGGGCGTGCCGGACGCGCGTCCGACCGCCGACGGCTGGATCACCGCGGAAAGGGGCGCCGTCGCCGCGATCTACATCGCCGACTGCGTGCCCGTTTTCGTCTGGGACCGCCAGGGAACGGCCGCGGGCGTCTTCCACGCCGGCTGGCGCGGAATGGCCGCGGGCATGCCTCGCGCCGCCGTTCGGGCGTTTCGCCGCTTCGGGCTGGGTCCCGAGCGTCTTTCCGCCGCCGTCGGGCCGTGCGCGGGACCGTGCTGCTACGCGGTCGGACCCGAGGTGCGGGAGACGTTCCGGCCCGAGGTCGTGCGCGCCGGCAAGCTCGACCTCCCGGCCGAGGCGAGGCTTCAGCTTTTGGAGTCGAACATCCCGGCTTCCGATATCTCGGTGAGCGGCGCGTGCACCGTGTGCGCACCCGACGAATTCTTCTCGTACCGTCGCGACAAGCAGGACCAGCGCATGATGGCGTTCATCTCGATACCGGAGCATCCCTGTGGCGCTTGAAACCTTGACGCGCGCCTGCGTCCGTTCCGTCACTCCCTATTTCCCCGGCAAGCCGATCGCCGAGGTCCAGCGCGAACTCGGCCTCAAGAAGGTGATCAAGCTCGCCTCCAACGAGAACCCGCTCGGACCGTCGCCGAAGGCGCTCGCGGCGCTCAAGAAGGACGTGGAGGCGGTGAACGTCTATCCGGAGGGGGCGAGCCCGCTGCTGCGGCAGGCGCTGGCGAAGTCGCTCGGCGTTTCCGACTCGCACGTGATCGTCGGCAACGGCTCCGACGAGATCATCCGCCTCCTGTGCGAGGCTTTTCTCT
>JACRDR010000029.1 GCA_016212845.1 Elusimicrobiota bacterium | reverse complement strand
GCTGCTCGAGCCCTTCTCGGCAGTTGGCGCATTTGCGGCAGGAGTCGACCATGCAGCCGACCGCCCCGCCGTCGCCGATCTTGAATTTGCGGACCTTCGAGCCGGTCCGCGCGACCTTGCCCACGATCTCGTGGCCGGGGACCATGGGGTACGCGGAGCCGCCCCACTCGTTGCGCGTCTGATGGATGTCGGTGTGGCAGATGCCGCAAAAGGCGATCTCGAGCTCGACGTCTTTGGGGCCCGGCTCGCGGCGCTCGAGCTCGAAGGGACCGAGCGGTTTGTCGGGACCGGCGGTCGCGTAGGCCTTCGTCCTCATCGGAGTTCTCCGAAGTCGTAGCCCGCGTGCCGGACGCCGTCGATGATCGCGGGAAGCGCCCGGAGCATCTCGGAGCGGTCGGTCTCGGCGGGGAGATGCGTCTCGAAGCCGTCGTGCAGGAGGATGATCGCGCCGGGCGCCAGCGCGGAAAGCGTCGCCTTCTCGATCTCAGGCGCCTTGTAGCGTCCGTCGTAGGGACGGATCGACCAGAGCGCCATGGTCATGCCGCGCTCGCGCAGCAGGTCCCAGAGGCCGAACCAGCGCACGCCGAAGGGGGGGCGAAACAGGGTCGGGCGCACGCCCGAGATGCGCTCGACGGCGTCCTGGGTGCGGTCGATCTCGCCGGCGATCGCTTGTTTGCTCTTCAGATGGAGGTACGGATGCGACCACGTGTGGTTGCCGAGCTCGTGGCCTTCGGCCCGGATTCGCCGGACGAGGTCGGGGCGGCGTTCCGCGTTCTCTCCGCAGACGAAGAACGTCGCGTGCACGCCCCGCGCTTTGAGGACGTCGAGGACGCCGGCGGTGTATTCCGACGGGCCGTCGTCGAAGGTGAGGGCGACCCGCTTGCCGGCGCCGGCGCTGACCAGCGCGGGGCCGAGCAGCGTCGCTTGCGGGTCCGCCAACCCGTAGGCCAGGGCGCCCAAGGCCGAAACGGCGGCGAACGCGATCAGAAGGAGCGGGGTTTTCTTCAGGATCATTCTTCGACGAGGAACCCATATGTTATCACATTGACGCCCCCGGCTCCGAACGCTACACTGGCCCCGTGGCAGAGGCCCCCAAGTCCGCGCTCGACAATCCGGATTTTCGGCGGCTGACGCTCGCTCGCTTCCTCCTGTCCTTCGCCTCGCAGATCATGACGCTCGTGATGGCGTGGCAGGTCTACTCGATCACCAAGGACCCGCTCAAGCTCGGCTTGATCGGCCTTTTCGAGGCGGTGCCCGCGATCGGCCTGGCGCTGTGGGCCGGCGACGTCGTCGACCGGTTCAACCCGCTTTCGATCTACAAGAACGTGCTCCGGGGCGTCTTCGCCTCGGCGGCGCTATTGCTCGCGGTCTCGCTGCCGCAGTCCGGGCTCGAAGGCCAAGCGAAGGTGCTCGCGATCTACGCCGCGGCGTTCATCGCCGGCTGCGCGCGTGGTTTCGCCCAGCCCTCCACTTACTCGCTCGTGCCGCAGATGGTGGCGCGCGAGCAGCTCTCGGTGTCCGCGGCCTGGATCACCGTCGCCTTCCAAACCGCCTCGGTCGTCGGCCCTTGCGTGGGCGGCGTGCTCTTCGCTTGGTATGGACCGCTGCCGCCCTACGCGGTCGCGGTGACGCTCCTGCTCGGCTCGATGCTGTCCGCGTCGACGATCCGCCTGACGCCCCGGCCGGCCGCGCCGTCGTCGGACACCGCGTTCCGCCGCGCGACCGAGGGCCTGCGCTTCGTGTTCTCGCACGACGTGCTCCTGCCCGCCCTCGCGCTCGACATGTTCGCGGTGCTCTTCGGCGGCGTCGAGGCGATCCTGCCGATCTTCGCCGGCGAGATTCTCAATATCGGCGCCACGGGCTTGGGCTGGCTTCAGGCCGCGCCCTCGATCGGCGCCCTGATCGGCAGCGCGCTCATGGTGCGGGTGCCTCCCCGGCGCGGCGCGGGCCGAACCCTGCTCTGGATGGTGACGGGATTCGGCCTGTGCGTCATCGGCTTCGCGCTGTCGCGTTCGGTCGCCCTTTCGCTCGTGCTGCTCGGGATCGCGGGCCTGCTCGACAGCATCAGCATGGTGATCCGCTCGGCGATCGTGCAGCTCTACTCGCCGGACCACATGCGGGGCCGCGTCTCGTCGGTCAACGCGATATTCATCGGCGTCTCCAACGAGATCGGCGCCTTCGAGTCGGGTCTCGCGGCCAAGCTGCTCGGCACCGTGCCGTCGGTCGTGGCCGGCGGCTGCGTCACCCTCGCAACCGTCGCTTTCGCCGCGCTGTATTCCCCGAGCCTCCGCCGGATGAGCCTTGGGGAAGAGCCTTCGTAGCGCTATAATCTAGGTGAGGGTATTTCCGGCGCGATGGCCGACGTTGAACGCCGGAAATGTGCCCAAGGAAGGGGCGAGGCTCAAAAGGCCTTGCCCCTAGTTTTTCGGGCGTAGCCGATGACGCTGACGCGGAGCGCGGCGCCCGCCGCGCCGGCGACGGGCAGCACGCGGTGCGGCGTCCCGCCCTTCACGAACGAGCAGCGGTTGGGCGCGGGCAGGACTCGCCGCCCCCCGATCTCGAGCTCCCCGCCCCACTCGGGTTCCCATCGCTCGTGCAGATACAGGGCGAAGGTGCCGATCGAGTCGCCGTCGTCGTGCTCGGCGAGCCCGCCGCCTTTCGGGTAGAGCCGCGGGCCCGCCCCGAGGCGCTGCCAGTCCTTTTCCGGCTCGCCCAAGAACGCCGTCAGCTCGCCGAGCCGCGCTTCGACGCCTTCGAGCACCGCGTCGAGCGGCGTCCCGGAGGGGTAATCGAGCTGCTTCGTCTCCTTGGCGCCGTCGGTGCGCCGGACGACGAAGCGGCCGCCGAGCAGGCGGTACGAGCCGCGTTCGAGCCCTTCCGAGAGCTCCGCCAGCGTGCCCTCGACGCCGCGGCTGCCGTCGACGCCCACGGTGAAGTACCGGCAGGTCCCGAGCCAGGAGCGCAGCGCCGCCAGCGGCGCGGGGTCGAGCCAGTCGTCGTAGACCGCCCACCCGGGGCCTTGGTCGTGCAGCCTCACCGCGTCAGTCTACAATAGGTAGAATCGCCCCGTGACCCAGGTGTGCGCCGGCGTCATCCTTCGTTCCGGCATGGTGCTCCTCTGCCGCCGCGGTCCCGGCAAGAAGCTCGCCGGGAAATGGGAGTTTCCCGGCGGCCGGATCGAGCCCGGCGAGACGCCCGAAGCCGCCCTCGTCCGCGAGCTGAAGGAGGAGCTCGGCATCGACGCCGAGGTCGGCGCCGAAGTCGCCCGCTCGCGCCACGCCTACGATTTCGGCGAGATCGAGCTGATCGGCCTGCTCGTGCCGAAGTTCGGGGGGGAGCTCAAACCCGTCGAGCACGACGCGCTCAAGTGGGTCGAGGCGCGCAAGCTCCTCGAGTACGACCTTTCGCCCGCGGACGTCCCGATCGCCGAGGTGGTGGCCTCGCACCGCCGCCGCGACCGCTACCGCGGCACGCACCCGCGCGAGTTCTCCGAGAAGTACAAGGAGCTCGCCGGCGACGCCGACGCCTCGGCCAAGGCGAAGGCGCGCGGCTCGACGCCGGCCGGCGCCCACCTTCCCGTGATGCTGGCGGAGGCGCTCTCCGCGCTCGAGCCGCTCGCGGGCGCGGTCGCCCTCGATTGCACGCTCGGGTGGGGCGGCCACGCGGAGGCGCTGGCGAAGAAGGCGGCGCGCGTCGTGGGGCTCGACCGCGACGGCGAGGAGCTCGCACGTACGGCAGAGCGGCTGGAGGGGAAGGTCGAGGCCCGGCAGGCGGACTACGCCGACGCTCCTCGCGTGCTCCGCGAGCTCGGGCTCGAGCGCGTCGACGCGGTGCTCGCGGATCTCGGCGTCTCCTCGATGCAGCTCGACCGGCCGGAGCGGGGCATGTCCTTCAAGAACGACGGGCCGCTCGACATGCGGATGGACCGCTCACGCGGCCGGACCGCGCACGAGTGGCTCGCCTCGACTCCGGAAAGCGAAATCGCCGCCGCGCTTTCCCGCTACGGCGACGAGCCCGACGCCGTACGGATCGCCGCGAGACTCGCCGCGCTCGCCGCGCAGGGACGCGCGCCCAAGACGACCGCCCAGCTCGCCTCCGCCGTCGCCGAGGCCAAGCGCCTGGCGCCCGGGCGCAAGGCGAAAAAGGACGCGTTCGCGGCGCACCCGGCGACGCGCGTCTTTCAGGCGCTGCGCATCGCGGTCAACGGCGAGCGCGAGTCGCTCGAACGGCTTCTGGCCGTCCTGCCCGGCATCCTCGGGCCCGGTGGGCGGGTCGCTCTCCTGACGTTCCACTCGGGCGAGGAGCGGCTCGTGGAGGCGGCGCTGCGCGGCCCCGCGTGGCGGCTCTCCGCCCCCGTGAAAGCGTCGGGCGCGGAGATCCGCGAGAACCCCCGCGCCCGCTCCGCCCGCCTCTGGGCGGCGGTTCGGGTCTAGCCCGAATCAGAACGCTGGTGCCAGCCACCAGCGTTCTATTTCGAGGAAAGGTTAAAGACGCCGTCGAATTCGGCCGGGGCCGAGGCGAGGTGCCGTTTGCACTCGCCGAGATAGAGCTTGGCGGTCTTGTCGGAGGAATCCAGCTCGAGCAGGCGCTCGAAGTCCTTCGCCGCCTCGCGGAAGCGCTTGTCGTACCAGTTCGCCAGGCCCGCGTGGTGCAGGTCGAGCAGTTTCTTGCGCTCGGGCGCGAGCTTCCCGGCGCGTTCGAGGATGTCGTAGACCCGCAGCGGCACGTCCTTGCCCACGACGCGGATCCTCCCGAGCTCCTTCGTCTCGAACTTGTCGAGACAGCCCTTCATCGCCTCTTCGCTCGCCATGATGTGCGACCCGAAGAATTTATTGGCGCCTTCCAGACGCGAGGCGACGTTCACCGCGTCGCCGATGACCGTGTAGGAGAAGCGCGTGTCGGAGCCCATGTTTCCCACGACGGCGTGGCCCGAGTTCACGCCGACGCGGATCGTGATTTTCTCCTTGATCCCGCTGCCCTTGAGCTCCCCGGAGACGCGCTCGGCCTCGTGGAGGCACTCGAGCGCGGAGAGGCAGGCGAACTCGCGGTGGCGCGGCTGGTCCATCGGGGCGTTCCAGAACGCCATGATGCAGTCGCCGATGTACTTGTCCACGACGCCGTCGTTGCGCAGGATCACGTTGGTGAGCGCGGTCAGGTAATGGTTCAGGAACGTCGAAAGCGCCTTGGCGTCCATGCGCTCGGCGATCGAGGTGAAGCCCGCGATATCGAGGAAGAAGATGCTCATGTCCCGGCTGTCGCCGCCGAGCTTGAGCTTCTCGGGGTCGTTGGCGAGCACTTCGATGACCTTCGGCGAGAGGTACTGCGCGAACGTGTCGCGCACCCAGCGCTTCTCCTGATGCTCCCGCACGATGCGCTGCGTGAGCATGACGAAGTACGCGACCCCGAGCGAGATGTTGGGCACCGCTACCGGCAGCCGGTAGCCGTGCTCGAACACGGAATACGAGACCGCGGTCCAGGCCGCGGCCGTGCCGACGACGATGAGGCTGCCCGAGAGCGGCGTCAGCCGGATGATCAGATCGGCGAGCAGGATCATCAGGAGCGGAGCGAGGTACGCGAACCATTCGGGCACCTCTCGCAGCGGCCGGCCGCGCAGCAGGTTGTCGATCGTCGCGGCGTGCACTTCCACGCCCGGGGTTCGCTCGCCGAAGGGCGTCGGGTGCGCGTCGTGGGTGCCTTGGGCGGTGGCGCCGACGAGCGCCATGGCGCCGTTGAGGCTCTCCCGATCCTTCTCGCTGAGCTCTCCGCGAATGACGTCGATGGCGGAGATGCGCCGGAAGCCGTACTCATGCTTCTCCACCATGAGCGGTTTGCCCTGCATCATGACGCCCTTGGCTTTTTCGACCCACATCCGTTCGCCGGGGAAATCCAGGTTGATGACGATGCCGAACTTCCGGATGAAGTCCTCGGCGCGAGTTCCGGAGTGGAGGGACGCGACCACCGTGCCGAGCGCCCCGAGCCGGTCCGGCTGCTCGAGCACGCCCCGCTCGCTCAGCTGAACGCAGGACTCGATGCGGTCCTTGCCCACCATGAGCGCCACGCGCCGGACCGCGCCGTCGGCGTCGAGGCAAAAACCGGTGTACACGAGGCCCAGCGCCTTCGCGGCGTTCTTCAGCTCGTCCCAAGGCTCGAGAAAGACGTTCGAGCCCCCGGCGTAGGTCTCGTCCATCCCGGCCGCGAGCACGACGTTGCCCGCCTTTTTCACGGCGGCGACGAGCGCCTTGTCCTCGGCTTCCCTCGACGGATCCACGAAGAGCACGTCGAAGGCGATCACCTTCGCGCCGAACTTCTTGAGCTCCGTGATCAGCGGGGCGTAGGTCGAGCGAGGCCAGGGGAATTGACCGATCTCCTGGATCGACTTGTCGTCGATGGTGACGATCACGACGCGCTGGTCGCCCGTCCGGATGCCGCGCCAGACGTGCAGCTGATCCTGCCAGCGGTTCTCGGCCGGCTCGAAGGTGCCCTGGTGCACGGCGTAGATGAACAGCGCGCCGAGCACGAGCGAGAAGATCAGCCGAAACCGGTCGATCTTTCCCGCGGATTTCTTGGGGGCTTTGGCTTTCTTCTTCAGAGGAGCGCGTCCCGTCTACTTGTCCTTATCGTTGCCGTTGCCGTTCCCATGGTTCCCTTCGCCATGGTGGCCGTTGTTGCCCTCGCCATGATTGCCGTTGTCGCCCTCGCCATGGTTGCCGCCGGTGCCGTGATTGCCGTTGCCATTTCCAGGCGCGGGGGCCGGTTCAGGCGCGGGGGCCGGTTCCGGCGCCGGGGCCGGTTCGGGCGCCGGGGCCGGAGCGGGCTCGGGCGCGGGCGCCGGGACAGGCTCGGGTGCGGGAGCCGGCACGGGCTCCGGCGCGGGCGCCGGACCGGGCTCG
>JACRDR010000295.1 GCA_016212845.1 Elusimicrobiota bacterium | reverse complement strand
GATCGCCGCGAGCTTTCCCGTGCTTCCTTTATAAGCGGCGGCCTCGAGCCGCCAGCCGACCGCCTTGCCGGAGGCCTGCCGCTCGGTCCAGACCGCCTTGAAGGTATCGCCCTCCTGGGCGTCGACCACCACGTCCAAAGACCATCGGAACGCGTCCATGAAATCCGGGACCAGATCGGGAGGGACTCCGGCGGCGGCCAGCGAGGCGGGCACGCTTTCTCTGACCGAGCCCTCGGCGTGGAGCAGCCGCTCGGTCACGGGCACGAGCGTCACGCCCTTCGACTCGCGGCCGACGATCGCGCGCTTCCTACCGCGGTACGCGGTCACGTGTCGGAAGCCGCCGTCCGGCGCGGCCGCCACGATGAAGGGGCCCTGCCAGCCGCGGCCTAGCTTGCGCTCGACCGCCTTGCCGACGGAGGCCGCCTCCTCGGGCGCGGAGCCGAGCTGCACCAGCGCGCGCGCGACCGCGACGGGGCCGCCTTTGCCGAAGGAACGGGAGACCGCGGCAAAAGGCTCGTCGACGAGCTCGGACTCGGCGGCGAGCTTGCGCCACTCGAGGAACGCGGCGGTGCAGGCCAGGGCGACGGGCAGAAGGACCACCCATTTGCGGACTTTCACCGTCGGGAAGTGTAGCCTCCCAATCGCAAGATCGCTATACTCCGACCATGCGTTTTAGGGAGCCCTTGGGCATCGTTTTTTCCGGCGGCGGCGCGCACGGCGCCTGGCAAGCCGGCGTGTCCAAGGCCTTCGCGGAAGCGGGCATCCGGCCCGCCAAGATCCAAGGCATCTCGATCGGCGCGATCAGCGGCACCGCCTACGCGCTGGGCGAGGTGGAGAAGGCCGTCGAGTTCTGGAGCGACATCGACGCGCTGAACATCATGCGCTTTTCGCCGAGCTTCAGCCCGTTCTCGCTGTTTTCCGGCCGGCCCCTGTGGGACGCGCTCTGGTACATCCAAGACGAGGACGTCTCGAAGCGGAAGATGAAGTGCGAGCTGACGGTCGTCGCGCTGTGCCGCGAAGACGAGCGCTACCACTACGCCCGCTTCTCGCCCGAGGGCAAGGCCGGCTGGGATGGGCCGCTCGTCGGCAAGCTCGTCGCGAGCTGCTCGGTGCCGCGGGTGTTCCCGCCCGTCCGGCTGCCCATCGACGGCAAGGACCGCACGCTCGTCGACGGGGCGGTGCTCGGGAAAGAGAACCCGTCGTATAAGGCGCTCTTCGGCTGCGCCGACGTCATCATCGTCCAGCTGGTCCGGCCGGAGGACATCGGGGGCTTTCAGCCGCTCAAGCGCCTGCGGGGCGACCCGTTGGGAAAAGACCTCGTCATGGCCGCCGAGGAGCTCCGGCGCTCGCCCGGCCAGCCGCGCGTCTACAACTTCTATCCGTCCGCGCCGCTCAACTACGGCGCCTTCACCTTCCGTTCGCGGGAATGCGCCGGAGCCGTGGCGCACGGGCTGCGCGACGGCCGCGCGTTCCTCGCCGCCCCCGACCGCTTCCGGCTCTAGCGCAGCGCCCGGCGCAAGTCGTCGATCAAATCGTCGGGATTCTCGACGCCGATCGACAGCCGGATCATGCCGTCGGTGATGCCCATGCGGAGCTGCTCGTCTTTCGCCACGTCGGCGTGCGTCATCGTGGCCGGATGCTCGGCCAGCGATTCGGTCCCGCCGAGGCTCACGGCGAGCTTGATGAGCTTCAGCCGGTCGAGCACGCGGAAGGCCGCCGCCTCTCCGCCCTTCACGTCGAAGGACACGACGGAGCCGGGCGCGGAGCATTGCCGCCGGTAGATCGCGTAGTCCGGAGAGCCGGGCTTGAGGTGCCCGAGGTAGTAGACCCGCGACACCTTGCGGTGAGACTTCAGGAAATCCGCGACGTAGCGCGCGTTCTTCATCTGGCACGTCATGCGCAGCTTGAGCGTCTCGAGGCTGCGCATCAGCAGCCAGCCGGTCCACGGGCCGGTCATCGTGCCCAGGAAGGTGCGCAGGGTGCGGATGCGCTGCAGCAGCTCCTTGCGGCCCAGGCAGGCCCCCGCGATGACGTCGGAATGGCCGCCGATGAACTTGGTGGCCGAGTACAAGACGAGGTCGGCGCCGTGCTCCAGCGGCTTCTGCCAGAGAGGGCCGAGGAAGGTGTTGTCGACCGCGACGAGCACGCGCCGGTCGGAGCGCGAGAGCCGGCGGGCCAATTTCGCGCAGCCGGCGATGTCGACGAGCGCGTTGGTCGGATTGGCGGGCGTCTCGACGTAGATCATCGCCAGCCGCTCCTTCAGGTCGGGGCCGGCGAGCGACGTTTCCGCGGCGCCGATGCCGCGGCCCGCCGGAAAGCCGACCGCCTCGATCCCGAAGCGGCTCAGGATGTGGCGGAAGAGGTAGTCCGTGCCGCCGTAGAGCGGCTCGGAGTAGAGCAGCACGTCTCCCGGCTTGAGCAGCTCGAGCAGGGTGGTCGCGGTCGCGGCCATGCCGCTCTCGAACACCGCGCACTCCTCGGCGCCGTCCCAGAGCTTCAGCCGTTTTTCGAGGATCTCGAGGTCGGGGTTGTTGAGGCGGCTGTAGATGAGTCCGAGCTCTTCGCTGGGCCCGCGCTCGCGCAGGCCGTAGGCCAGCTCGAAGAACGCCTTCCCTTCGCGGGCGTTGCGGAACACGAAGGTCGACGTCTGGAAGATCGGGCACTTCAGGGCGCCTTCGGAGAGCTCCGGCTTGTAGCCGTGGCTCATCATCAGGCTTTCGGGCTTGGGCGTGCGTTCGGGCATGGTTTGCCCGAGGGTCATGCAACGGCTCGGCCAGCTAGGGGGTTACGTCTTTCGGGTAGAGCCCGTACCAGGTCGCGACGACCTCGCCGGACGCCTCGGCGGACGCCCGGTAGCGGAGCAAGACGAGGCCGCCCTTCCGCCGGACCTCGTAGCGGTGGCAGACGCCGCCCAGGCAGACGCCGAAGCGCACCGCCTTCTCGGAGAACTCGGGGCCGGGACCGAGGACCGGCGTGTTCTTCACGGTGTCTTGTACCCACCGCCGAAGATCGGGGCGGGTCGGAATCTCGTCGACGGGCCGCGTCGTCTGGATGGGGAAGACGCGCAGGCCTCGGCCCTCGGGCGCCGCGACTTCCGCGCCGACCAGCAGGCTGTTGAGCGGGTCGTTCGGCCGCTCGGGCTTGTAGAGGCGTCCGGCGCGCCAGCGCAGCATTTCGGCCGGCGTGGGCGCGGCGTCGGAGGCGCTCTCGAAAAGCGCGCGCGCCGCGGCGTAGTCGAGCGAGGCGCGGCCCTCGGAGGAGGCGACCGGGAGCGCGCGCGCCGCGACGAGCGGGACCGGCGCGAGCCTCGCCGCCGGCGCGAGGGACAGAGCCTGGCTCAGGGCCGAAGGCGGCTGGAGGGGCGCCGCTCCTACCCAGGCGGCGACGACGGGGATGACTCCGGCAGCACGAGCGACGATAGGAAGAACGACGTCCACGAGCGGTATTATACCGCTAAAGCGACATCAGGAAGTCGGCCACCGAGGCGGCGCCGATCACGCAGTGCGTGCCCGGCAGCTCCCGGTAGACCGGCGGCCGGCCCGCGCTCTCGAGCGCGTCCTTGAGCGCGCGGGCGCCCGTGAGAAATCCGTAGTCGTCCTTCGTGTTGATCTCGATGAGCATCGGGATCGCGCTGCCCGAGCGCACGAGGGCGAGCGGGTTCTCGCGTTCCCAAGTGCCCGGGTCCTTGAGGCGCGTGGTGAACAGCGCGCGGCCGTCGCGCACGGTCGCGGGCACGGCGCCCGGCAGCTTCTCGAGCGGAGCCTCGAGCGCGTCGTCGAAGGGGTTGGCCGGGTGCAGCGCCGGGCAGCTGATCGCCGCGCCGTTCCAGCCGGGCGTGCCGAGCGTGAGCTCGGCGGCGTTGTAGCCGCCCATCGACATGCCCCAGGCGAACCGGCGCTTGGCGTTGGGCTCGAGCTCCTTGATGAGGGAGTCGAACGCCGAGAGCGTCACGACCTGGCGCTGCCCCGGATCGTGAGACAGCAGCCAGTTCTCGCCGTAGGAGAGCGTGAGGACGCGCGGAGGCGTCTTGCCCTTCAGCTTGTAGCGCGCGTAAAACGAGCGGCCGATGCCGATCGTGCCGAAGCTGCGCTCGTCGCCGGTCGAGTAATGCAGGAAGACCATGAGCGTCGAGTCGTCGACGGGGCCGCTCTTGGGCTGCCAGCGGCAGGCCTTGAGGCCGTCCTTGCCCTCGAAGCACTCGCGGCGCGGCGCCGGGCCGGAGAGGTACTGCTTCGTGAAGTTCAGCCCGCGGCCGAACGCGCAGCCGGAGGACGCGCTCGTCAGCAGGAGCAGCGCGAGGAACAGACGCATCGGGCCAAGTATATGCTATTTCCCATCCATGGAGACGTTGATCCTGCTCGCGGCGCTGGCTTCCGCGGCGACGACGCAGGCCCCCGTCGAGGAATCGTCCGCCGCGCGCGGGGAGCGGCTCTACGCGCGCACCTGCGCGGTCTGTCACGGGCCGAAGGGCGAGGGGTACAAGGCGGACAACGCGCCGGCGATCGGCGCGCCGGGCTACTTGGCGAGCGTCACCGACTCCTTCCTGCACCGCGCGATCGCCGAAGGCCGCCCGGGCACCACGATGTCGGCCTGGTCGGCGGCCCGCACCGGCCCGCTGTCCACCCAGGACATCGAGGCGGTGCTCTCGTATCTGCGGACCTTCGATACCGCCGAGCATCCGGTCCTCGACGAGAGCGCGCTCTCCGGCGATTCCTTGCGCGGCAAGACGCTTTTCGCGGCGAACTGCCAAAAGTGCCACGGCAGCGAAGGCCGCGGGGGCGACGCGGTCGCGATCGGCGGCCCGGAGCTGCTCGCGGATTCCTCCAACGGCATGCTGCGGCACGCGATCAAGGAAGGCCGGGGGAAATTCATGCCGAGCTTCGCCGGGGAGCTCAAGCCCCAGGGCGTCGAAGACGTGGTCGCCTTCCTGCGCGTCCTGCAGTCGAGCCACACCGCGAAGGAGCCCCAGCTCGCTTCGCCCGCGCCGCCCCTGCCGCTCGGCGGCTGCCCGAAGACCGGCCCGGAGCCCGTCGGCTTCAGCACGTTCCCGGCGGTCGTCTCCGTCGAGCTCGTGAAGTCGCAGTTCAACCTCGGCGCGAAGATGTGCCTGCTCGATTCCAGGGCGCAGTCGGATTATCTCACCGAGCACATCAAGGGCGCGGTCAGCGTCCCGTTCTACGACCCCGAGCCGTACTTGGCGGCGCTGCCGAAAGACACGTGGCTCGTCTGCTACTGCGCGTGCCCGCACGCCGAGAGCATGCACCTGGCCAAGAAGCTCATCGGGGCCGGGTTCACCAAGGTGACGGTGTTGGATGAGGGCATCCTGCACTGGAAGGGCAAGAAGTACCCCGTCCGCCGCGGCCCGGACCCTTGAGCGCTACGGCCGGCAGCGCGACAGCTGATGCGTGTCGCGCCACTCGCCGGGATTCCCTTCGAACTGGCGCCCGATCCGGCCGTCGGAGGTCCAGCCCGAGCCGAGCATCGCGTTTTTTTCGGCCGAGCCCAGCTCGCATGAAACGTAGTAGTCGATGTCGATCTTCGTCCCGGTCCCGTTGTTCCACTCGGGCGCGTTGACCATCCGCGAGCACCACCAGTCCACCGCGTTGTAGGCGTGATGGTCGCGCCAGCACATCGGACAGTTTTGGTCGGTCGTGCGTTCCAGCCGCGCCCCGCCGCCCGCGGGCACGCCCGCGGCGGCCAGCTGCGCGGGCGTCTTGCTGCACGACTGATAAGTCGAGACCGGCGAGCGCTGATGGTCGACGCCGTACTCGTAGCCGGCGAAGCGCGCGCTGCACCGAAATAGCCGGGTCTCGCGGCGATCGGCGGGGCAGCCGCTGGTGCAGTACGTCGGCGCCTTCGCCGGCGGCGCCGGGACGCAGTGGCGCGTCCAAACGTCGGATGGGATCGCGCACGTCAGCGCGAGGCATTTCGCGATGCACCCGGGCTCGTCGCGATCGTAGCCGTCGAGGCACGCGCTCCACGCCTCCATCGGCCTGCAGCCGCCGACGCAGGCGCCGCTGCACTGATCGAAGATGCCGAGGCGAAAGCACGCGCCCCAAAGCCCGTACTGCATGACGAGCGCGTCGTTTTCCGCCAAGGGGCGGAACGCCGGCTTGATCGAGGGGGGCGCGCCTTCGCAGAACTGCGGGTAGAGCCGGCAGAACGCCTCGATCTTCTGGTCGCTCGGGCCCGCGGCGGCGATCGGCGCCAGGGGCCCGCCGACGTGGTGCGCGCCGGGCTGCGACGTCTCGGGGCCTCGCGGACTCGAGCCGTTGAGGGCGCCGCCGCCGGCGGTCCCCGGGCCGCCGGAGGCGAGGTGGGAAAGCGTCTGGGCCCCGCCCGTGCCGAGCACGCGGCTCGTCGCGGGACCGGCCGCGGCCAGGCGGACGGGCGCCGGGGCGGCGTGTCCCACCTTCGCCGGGGGAAGCTTCCCGCCCGAGAATATCGTGCGCAGATGCTCGCCTTTGAGCCCCGCGAGCTCGGGCTTCTGGTAGAACTTCCAGACCGCCTGCGTCACCGCGGGATCTCGCGCGAGCTTGCCGACCATCGACTTGAAGTCCGCGCTCTGGTGGAAGGCCTGCAGCACGCCGCCGGCGGTGAGGCGCTCTCCTCCCTTCGCTCGCTTCTTGAAATCGGCGGCCGCCTCTCCGAGCTTCGGCCAGTTCGCGAGCTCGTCCTTGACCTTCTGGGCGACGTCCTTGTCGTCCTGCGCCGCGAGCTCGACGAGGGTCAGGAACTCGCCGTAGTCCATGTCGGAGCGGCCGGCGAGCGCGCCGCCCAAGCCCCCGGCCATCAGGCGGTCTTCCTCGGGATCGTCGTCGCCGGGAGCTTCGTTCGCCGACGCGCGTTCGGGCGCCGGCAGGGAGAATCTCTCCGGAGGCTCGGCGTCGGGCGCGCCGCGCATGCGCTTCATGAGGAGGGCGCCGCCGAGCAAGGCGAGCGCGAACGCGGCGGCGAAGAGCTTCGTCGAGCGGTCTTTCAACGGAGCGCCCGCCTGAGATCGCCGGCCAGCAGCTTGTGAAACCGCCGCTCGCCGCCTTCGCGCCGTTCGGACAGCCGGCCCGCCTCGTAGGAGCGCGAGCCGAGCCCGCGCTGCACGGACGTCGAGATGTCCTGGTCCTCGTGCTGGATCCGCTCGCCGAGGTCGATCGAGGCGCGATTGCGGGCCGCCGCCGCCGGGCTCACGTCGTCGAAGTAGAAGTCGAAGACGACCTGCGTGCGCTCGTGCCCGAGCGGCAAGACGAGGTTCGTATCCATCACGCCCTCGTACCAGTTCAGCATGAAATTGGGATAGAGCCAGTAGTAGTAGGCGTCGCGGCCGCGCCGGAGCTTCGCGGCGGCGCCGGAGGCCTTGAGCGGCGACTTCTGGAGGACGACTTGGCCGTCGCTATGGATCGTGTAGTTCTCGTAGTCGATGACCGCGGCCAGCGACTTGTGCAGGATCGGCACGTGGTAGCCGCCGTCCATGTAGTTGTCGACGTAGACCTTCCAGTTGCAGGCGAACTCGTAGACGCGGCGCTCGAAGAATTTGAGCTTCCCGATCGCGAGCTCCGAAAGATGCGCGCGCATTCCGCCCAACTCGAGCGGCTTCGCCTTCGTGTCGAGGTTCACGAAGACGAAGTTCTCCCAGACCTCGACCTGGATGGGGGGGAGGCCGATCTTGCCTTTGTCGATCCCCTTCGCGGTCCCCATGTCGGGCGCCGCCTTGAGCTTCCCGTCGAGCCCGTAGGTCCAGCCGTGGTAGGGACAGCGCAGCGTTGAGCAGTCGCCGGAGGGCTGCGTCAGCACGATCGCCGCGTGGTGGCGGCAGACGTTGTAGAAGGCGTTGAGGCCCTTCGCGTCGCGGACGACGACGACCGGCTCTCCGGCCAAATCCAGCGTGACGTACTTCCCCGGGCGGTCGAGCTGATCGAGCCGGGCGGCGTACTGCCAATTCCCGCCGAAGACGGTCTTTCGCTCGAGCTCGAAGACCCTCGGGTCGACGTACCACGAGCGCGGGATCGTGAAAGCGCGGTCGAGGGGGGCCTTGGAGTCGTACTTGCGCAGGAGCGCTTTCAGTCCGTCGTCCATCGTCCGGGAGTGTAGCAGAGGCCCCGGTATCTAGCCACGTTCCGGGAGGGTCGCGGTGCTTTCAGGCCAGCCGGTAGGTCGTCGCCCGCGTCCGGCCTTCGCGGATCACCAAGCCCGCGTCCGCCAGCGGTTTGACGATCTGCCCGACGCGCGCCCGGGACAAGCCGAAGGCGGCTTCGATCTCCGGCGTTCTTACCCGGCCCTTATCGCGCAGGAATCGCAGGACATCCTCCTGCCGCTTGGTCAGGCGCATCCGTGGCGCCTTCGCCGTCACGTGAAGCGAGGCCAGGCGGTCGCGCGTCTTCTTGAGCGTCTCGACGACGCCCTCCGCCGCGTACTCGAGCCAGTAGCTCAGGTCTCCGTCCAGCTCGCGCGCCTGCTGGATCTTGTCGTAGTAGCGCTGGCGGTCGGCCTCATAGAATTCATCCAGGGCGAAGAGGTGCTGCGTGTCGAAGCCGCGGGTATAGAGCAGCCAGACGCCTAGCGACCGGGCGATGCGGCCGTTGCCGTCGGCGAAAGGGTGGATCGAGCCGAGCCGGTGGTGGGCGATTCCGTTGACGACGACGGGGTGCAGCTTGGCGGCCGCCGGACCGTCGATCCACGCGAGGAGTTCCTGCGTCAGCGGCTTGGCGCGGTCGGGGCCGGGCGGAGTATAGATCGTCCGGCCTTTGTGGTCGATGACCCGATTCGGCTTCGTCTTGTAGCGGCCCGATCGTCCGGGCTCGATCGCCTTGGCCATCAGCAGGGCGTGGAGCTGGAGCAATTCCTTCTCCGAGACGGCGCCGCCCGCCCTCTTGTTCCAGATCCAGCGCATGGCGGCCAGGTAGTTCTTGACCTCCTGAGCCGCTTTTTCGGGAGCGCCGATGGCTTCCCCGCGGGCCAAAGCCTCGACCTCCGGCAGCTCCAGCGGGTTGCCTTCGATGGCGGTCGACGAATGCGCCAGACGAGCCGCCGTGTCGCGCTGAAGCGCCGGAAGCCAAGGCACGTCCACGACCGCCTGGTGGATCGAAGCCTTGAGCTCCGTCGCCTCGGTGAGCAGCCCCATCAACTCCGGGGAGATCTGAAACCTGGGCTGGTACATCGAGCTAGGATAGCCTTACGTAAAG
>JACRDR010000035.1 GCA_016212845.1 Elusimicrobiota bacterium | reverse complement strand
GTGCAGGCCCGAGGACGGCAGGCCGAGCACGAGGTCGCCCGGGAAGATCTTCGTGCCGTCGACGACGTCGGCCTTCGGCACGATGCCGACGGAGAATCCCGCGAGGTCGTACTCGCCGGGCTTGTAGAAGCCTGGCATCTCGGCGGTCTCGCCGCCGAGGAGCAGCGACTGGCCTTGGCGGCAGCCTTCCATGATGCCGGCGAGCACGCGCTTGGAGCGCTCGAGGTCGAGCTTCGCGGTCGCGTAGTAATCGAGGAAGAAGAGCGGCTTGGCGCCGCAGGTGATCAGGTCGTTGACGCACATGGCCACGAGGTCGATGCCGATCGTCTCGTGCTTGTCGAGGAGGAACGCGACCTTGAGCTTGGTGCCCACGCCGTCGGTGCAGCCGACGAGGCAGTATTCGCCCGGGCTCGTGAACTTGAGAGGGAAAAGGCCCGAGAAACCGCCGATGGCGGGGTTTTTCTTTTGGAGGTGCTCGACGAGCTTGTCGGCGAGCTCCGAGTCGACGCCGGCTTTCTTATAGGTCAGCATGGATTAGGGTTTGGGGCGGGAGCCCGGCTTGACCGCCGGGATTCCCTGCTTGCAAAGGGGGCACGCTTCGGGCTTCCAGCTCTTGAACTCGAGCGTGAGCAGGCTCGCCACGGGGACGCCGAGGGTCGCGGCGTCGACGCCGCGGTTGATGACCGAAAGCGCGCCGGCCGGAAAGCCGCCCTCCTCGACGATGACCTCGATGACCTCGCGGGTCGACTTGCCGGTGGTGAGGACGTCCTCGACCACCACGAAGCGCATGCCGTGCTCCACCTTGAAGCCCCGGCGAAGGGTCATGACGCCGTCGGCGCGCTCGGTGAAGATGTGCGGCAGGTCGAGGGCTTTCGCGGTCTCGTGGCCGATGAAGAGTCCGCCCATCGCGGGGCTGACGACGAGGTCGGCCTTAGCGGGTAGGATCTTGGCGAGACGCCGGCCGAGCTCCTCGGCGAAGCGGGTATCCTTAAATAACTGGGCGCACTGCACGTAGCTGTCGGAGTGCAGGCCGGACGACAGCTGGAAGTGGCCGCGGAGCAAGGCTCCGCGTTTCTCGAGCTCGTCCGTCGTCAGGTCTCCGGCCGTCGCGTTCACGATTTCTCCAGGCTATGCGGCGCCGCGTGCCGCATCTCCGCCAGGATGTCGAAGGCCGCCTTCCGGGGGTCGGCCGCCTTCGTGATCGGGCGCCCGATGACCCGATACCGGATGCCCGCCTTCGCCGCCTCTCCCGGCGTCATGATGCGGCGTTGGTCGCCGACATCGGAGCCCGCCGGGCGGATGCCCGGCGTCACCAGACACGTGTCGGCGCCCAGAGTTTTTAGCAAACTCGGCGCTTCTTGAGCGGAGCAAATAACGCCGTCGAGTCCGTGGTCGAGGCCCATCCGCGCCAGGCGCGTGACCATCGGCTTCACGGAAGCCTGCGGATGCAGGAACTTGAGGTCCTCGGCGCCGAGCGAGGTCAGCACGGTGACGCCCCAGAGCTTCGGGCGCGGGCGGATCGCGGACGCCGCGGCGATCATCGCGGGGCCGCCCCACAGGTGCAGCGAGATCGAGTGCACGCCGAGCCTTTGCGCTTCGCGGACCGCGTTGGCCACCGTCTGCGGGATATCGAGAAACTTCAGATCGAGGAAGACCTTGCCGCCCTGGCGCAGGACGAGGTCGACCGCCCGCTTGCCGTGAGCGGTGAAGAGCTGGAGGCCGATCTTGTAGTGCGTGACGACTCCCTTGAGGCGCTCGAGGAGCTCCTCTTCCTTATGAATCGTCTCGACGTCGAGCGCGGCGATGATCTCGGTCATTTACGAGCGACCTCCGGGTGGTTTCGCCCGACCGCCTCGGCGATGCTCTTGAAATTGTTCTGACGGAGAAGCTTGGCCAGCCCCTCATTGATTTCACGGACGAGACCCGGACCGCGGTAGACGAGGCCGGTGTAGACTTCAACGAGGGAAGCGCCGGCGGAAATCTTGCGCCACGCGTCCTCGGCGGAAAAGATGCCGCCCACGCCGATGATCGGGAAGCGGCCGCCGCTCATCCGGTACGCCTCGGAGATGAGCTTGGTGGAGCGCTCGCGCACCGGCGCCCCGGAGAGGCCGCCGGGCTCGGTCGCCCAGCGCTCGGGCACGCCCTCGCGCGAGATCGTCGTGTTCGAGACGATCAAGCCTTGGGCTTCCTCGAGGATGAGCGGGATCAGTTCGACTAAGTGCTCCACCTCGAGATCGGGGGCCAGCTTCACGAACACCGGCTTGCGCTCGGCGTTGTGCGAGCGTACCTCGGTGAGGATCCGCTCGAGGTTGATCCGGCTTTGCAGCAGGCGCAGCCCGCCGGTGTTGGGTGAGCTCACGTTGACGACGAAATAGTCGGCCAAGCCGCGGAGCGCGTCGAGGCTTTCGGAGTAGTCCTTGTGCGCGCGCTCACCGGGCGTGTCTTTATTGACGCCCAGGTTGAGGCCGAGCGGTACGCGGCAGCGGCCCGCGGCCTTGAGGTTCGCCGCCGCTTCCTTGGCTCCGTGGTTGTTGAAGCCCATGCGGTTGAGCACCGCCTCGCTTTCGCGGATGCGGAACAGGCGCGGCTTCGGATTACCGGGCTGAGCGCGCGGCGTCACGGTGCCCAGTTCGACGAAGCCGAAGCCGAGGTCGGGGAGGACGTTGGACAGCCGGCAGTCCTTGTCGAAGCCCGCGGCGAGGCCGACGGGGTTCGGGAACTTGATCCCGGCGACCTCGGTCTCGAGCGCCAGATCGGCGTAGACGAAGCTGCGGCGGAGCGTCCCGCGCAAGAACCGGAGACGGCCGGCCAAGCCGAGAGCGCCGAGCGTCAGCTCGTGCGCGCGTTCGGCGTCCAGCCCGAACAGCAAGGGCCGCGCGATGGAACGGTAAAGGCCCATCAGGATTCGATCTTAAACAGCGTCACGTCCAAAAACGGTTCCGCACCGGTGGTCCAGAAGCCGCGGGCGAGGAGCTTCGAGCCGGGCGGCATCGTGGCGAGCGCGCGCTTGGCTTCGGCGTGCAGGCGCGAATAGCGGCAGCGCACCTTCTTGCCGTCGGCGTCGAGCCAGAAGGTCTCGGTCTCGCCGGGCGCGGCCGGGCGGAAGGCGCCGCGGACGCTGACCGGCTTCGACGCGAACTTCTTCGCCGACAGCAGCGACGCGTGCGGGGTCGGCGGGATCGCGAGGAGGGTGGTCTGCACCTGTTCGAGGTCCTTCATCGCCTTGGCGGCCAAATTGGAGTCCGGATTTTCGACGACGAGCGAGCCGAGTTCGAGGTACGCGCCGTCGAAGTCGCGGTCCTTGATCTTTTGCACGGCCCGTTCGTACCGCTGCTCGATTTGCGGGTTTCTGGCGGCCGACGGCGCGCCGGCGCGCTCTCCGCCCGGATTGCCGAACGACACGTCGCCGCCGCCTCCTCCGCCTCCCGTCGAGCCGCCGCCGCCCCCGCCCGCGGCGGGAGGAGGCGGCGCCTGCTCGCCTTCGGGTTGGCAGCCCGCGACGAGCGCGAGCGCCAGTAGGAGGCAGGCGAGCTTCATGCCAGGCGGCCGTCCAGCAAGACGGCGCGTCCGCCTACGACGACGGCGACCGCGCGGCCCTTGAGCTTGTTCCCGGCGAACGGGGAGTTGGCGCTCTTCGACTCGAAGTCCCCGGCGGTCCAACGCGCGTTCGGGTCGATGATCGTGACGTCGCCGTCCATGCCGACGCGAAGCGAGCCCTTCGTCTTGAGGCCGAGGATGCGCGCCGGGCCCGCGGTGAGGCGGTCGACGGCGGCCTTCTTGCCGAGCACGCCGCGCTCGACGAGGGCGAGGGTCAGGGGGACCAGGGTCTCCAAGCCGATCACGCCGAACGGCGCGGCGGCCAGGCCCATCGCCTTCTTGCCGGGCGAGTGCGGGGCGTGGTCGGTGGCGATCGCGTCGAGCGTGCCGTCGGCGAGCCCTTCGCGCACGGCTTCGCGGTCGAGCTTGCCGCGCAGCGGCGGGTTCATCTTGAAGTTCGCGTCGTAGCCCGGGACGTCGCCGTCGGTGAGCGTGAAGTAGTGCGGGGCGGTCTCGGCGGTGATCCGCACGCCCCGCGCCTTCGCGCGGCGCACGACCGAGACGGTCTCGGCCGAGCTCACGTGGCAAAGGTGCAGCCGGCCGCCGGTCAGCTCGGCGAGCGCGACGTCTCGCATCGCCATGACCGTCTCGGAGGCGGACGGGATGCCGGGGACGCCTTTGACGATCGCGGGCGTGCCTTCGTTCATGCAGCCGCCGGCGGAAAGATGATCGTCCTCGCAGTGATCGAGGATCGGAAAATCGAACGCCTTGGCGTACTCGAGCGCGCGGCGCATGACCTGCGCGTTCATGACGGGCCGGCCGTCGTCGGTCGAGGCCACGGCGCCCGCCTCGGCCATCTTGTGCATCTCGGCGAGCTCCAGCCCTTTCTGGCCGCGCGTCACCGCGCCGGCGACGAGCACGTTCACCTTGCCCTCGGCGCGCGCGCGGCTGTAGACGAACCGGACCATCGCGGGCGTGTCGATCACGGGCTCGGTGTTCGGCATCGCGAGCACGGTGGTGACGCCGCCCTTGGCGGCCGAGCGGGTGCCGGTCGCGATCGTCTCGTCGCCCTCCCGGCCGGGCTCGCGCAGGTGGACGTGCATGTCGATGACGCCCGGGATCACCCACTTACCCTTCGCGTCGAT
>JACRDR010000291.1 GCA_016212845.1 Elusimicrobiota bacterium | reverse complement strand
GGCGAACGCTTCTTCGCCTCGCGGACGAAGAGCTTCAGCCAGCCCTCGGCGACGCCGGAGCCTTCGAGCGCGTCGAGCGCGCTCGGAGGCCAGCGCTGGTCGTCTAGTTCGCCGTAGAGCGCTTGCTTTAAGGCCGCGATCGCCGCGTCTTTCTTCGCGGCGTTGTTGTGGTCGGCGGGCACGAACACCGTTTTCTCCGACAGCGCGAGCGCCGTGTCCGCCGCCAGGACGGGCGGCTTCGCCGCCTTCGCGGGCGCGGCCGGCGCCTCCGCCGGCGAGGCGGAGAACGAGCGGAAAAGCTCGTCGAGACCGTCCGTATCGCGGAGTTCGCCCTCGCCCGCGGCCGCTTGCTCGATCGAGTCGAGGACGGAGCGCACGATTTTTTCCGCCGTGCCCTCGAGCGTCGCGCGCTCGGGGGCGACCTTCGGCCGCACCTCGGCCGCGAACGTCGTGGACGTCCCGTCGGAGCCGATCTTGACCACCTCGTCGCCCTCGACCTTCCTCTCGCCGCCGAGACGCCGCTCGAGGATCCATTTCGCCAGCGGGTCGATGATGAGCTTCTCGATCGCGCCGGTCATCGGGCGCGCGCCGAACGCCGGCGAGAAGCCGGCCTCGGCGAGGAGCTCGAACACGTCCTCCTGAATCTCGAGCGCGATGCCGTGCCGCTCGCGGAAGAGGTCCGTGAACTCCTTGATCTGCAGCCGCGCGATCGTCTTAACGTTTTCGCGGTTAAGACGGTTGAACACGATCCACTGCTTCTTGGAGTCCGGGTTCTGGTCCATGCGGTTGAGCAGCTCCGGCCGGAAGTGGGCGCGCACGCCCTCCTCGACCGCCGCGTCGATCTCCGCGTCCCAGCGGGCCTCGATCCCGGCCTTTTTGGTTTCGTCCGTCTCCTTGAGCAGCTGGCTCTCGTACTTCTCGTAGTCGACCGCGCTCATGCCGACGTTCGAGGTGAAGAGGATCACCGTGTTCTTGAAGTCCACCGTGCGGCCCTTGCCGTCGGTGAGCCGCCCGTCGTCGAGGATCTGCAGGAGGATGTTGAGCACCTTCGGGTGCGCCTTCTCGATCTCGTCGAGGAGGATGACGCTGTACGGCTTTTGCCGCACCGCCTCGGTGAGCTGGCCGCCCTCGTCGTAGCCGACGTAGGAGGGGGGCGCGCCCGTCAGGCGGGTCCAGGTGTGCTCCTCCATGAACTCGGACATGTCGAAGCGGATCATCGCGTTCGGATCCCTGAACAGGAACCGCGCGAGCTCTTTGGCGAGGTGCGTTTTGCCGACGCCGGTCGGGCCGACCATGAGGAACTTGCCCATCGGGCGGTTCGGGTTGGATAGCCCGGCCTTGTTCCGCCGGATCGCCGCCGCAAGCGCGCGGACCGCGCGGTCCTGGTTGACCACGCGCTGGCCGACCTCGCCTTCCATGTGGACGTAGCGGGAGGCGTCGTCTTCGCCCAGCGTGAGCTGTCCGGAGGCGATGCCGGTCTTTTCCGCGAGCATCTTCTTGACCACGTCGGGCGTGACCGTGCTCGGGCCGTCCTTCACCGCGGCGAGCTCGCCGTAGAGCGAGACCGCCTCTTTCGCCAGGCCGGCGAGCTTGTTGTAGGTCTCGACGGGGAGAGCGAGCGAGGAGGCGATGCCCTTGGACTCGAGCGCGGCCTTCGCCTCGTGCGCCGCCAGCGCGGTCTTGCGCCACGCCTCGCGGATGGAAAGCGCCAAGTGCGTGCGCAGGTTATCGGGCCGCGAGAGCTCCGCGGAGTCCTGCAGGAGCTTGATCGCCTTGTCCGGCAGGAAATTGTTCTTGTCGAACTGGTGCGAGAGCCGCGCCGCGGCGACGATCGACTCGTCCGGGATCGTCGTCTCGTGGCGCGCCTCGAGCACGGGGCGCAGTCCGCGGAGCATTTCGATCGCCTGCTCGACGGTCGGCTCCTTCACCTCGACCTTCTCGAGGCGGCGGCGGAACGCGTCGTCTTTTTCGATGTACTCCTTGTACTCGGCGGAGGTGACGGTCGCCGCTACGCTCAGCTTGCCGTCGCGCAGCGGGCCCTTCAGGAAGTTCGCGATCTTGCGCCCGTTCGGGTCCTGGAAGAGCTTGTGGATCTCGTCGAAGAGGAGGATGCACTCGTTGCCGCGCGACGGCGCGGGGTCGTTGAGCAGGCCGACGAGCCGCACGACCTCCTTGAACATCGCGATCGGGTCCTCGTCGGCGCCGGGGCTCAGCATCTCGTCGATGTTGAAGTCGAGGAACCAGCGGCCTTTCAGCCGCTTCACGTCGAGGTACGAGCCGGCGCCGGCGGCGGCCGCGCGCTCGGACTCCTCGATGAGCTGGGCGATGCCCTCGACGATCGCGGTCTTGCCGACGCCCGCCTCGCCGACGAACACGACGCTGTTGCGCATGCCGCGCGGCGAAAGGAGGATCGGCAGCGCCTTCTTGATCTCCTCGGTCCGCGCGATCACGGGCAGCGCGGGCGCCTCGGGCTTGTACTGCACCGGCTTGAGGAAACGGAGCAGGAGCGCGAGCTGCTGCGGCTTGAGCGGCTGGCCGTCCAGGAGCCGCTTCTTGCCGAGCCATTCCACGAAAGCCTTCTGCACCTCTCGGGGCGCGGGCTTCGCCGGCTTGGGGGCCTCGGCGGAAGCCGCGGGCGCTTCGGGAGCCTTCGCTTCGGCGGGAAGCTCGGGAGCGGGCGACGGCGCGGGCTCTTCCGTGCGCGTCGCGCTCGAGTCGCCGTCGGCCTGCGGCTGAGCGGGCCGCTCGGCGAAAGGATCGAGCGCCAGCGTCTCCGGGTGGAGGTAGATCATCCGTACCCCGGGCTCGCCGTTGAAGGCCGCGGCCTTCCGGGCGGCCTCGTCCTGGCTCGCGAGGGAGAGCTCGATCCGCCACATGCGATCTTGGACCTCGGCGACGTCTCCGGGTTCTTCCGGAACCGTCACGCCGTTCCTCGTCAGGATTTGGCGGGCTTCCTGCCAGCCGACGTTGTGCTGGAAAATCACCCGAAGCCGGTTCGGCGCGAGCGTCACGTCGGTGATCTTCTTCACCGGGGCGGCTTCCGGAGTCTGGAACTCCGGGATCGCCTGCTGGACGGGGTCCGCGGGGCGCACGCCGAGCGCGTCGGCGGTCTCTTGCGCGACGAAGACTTCGTGCACGAGCGAGTTCTGCGCGACCTTTTTGGCGGCCATTTGCGCCTGGGCGGAATCCTGCGGGCGCAGGAACACCATGAGCCGGTTGCCGGCGGCCCTAAACGTCGCGATGCCGTCGAGCCCGAGCTCCGCGATGATCTCGCGGCCGCGGGTCTCGGTTACCATAGGAATGAACGTCATGCGCACGTCGAGCGGTCGCTCCTCCCGGCGGGTCTCCGTCTTGATCTTGCGCTTGTCGGAGTCGGAAAGCGGCAGTTCGTCCGGAGCGCCGGCCTCTCCGAGCGTGCCGAACATCGCGAGCAGCCCCAGCGCGGCCGCGCCCGCCCAGCCGAGCGCGTCGGGCGTGCCCATGCCGAGGGCCGCGAGAGCCAAGGGCGCCATCATCCAGCCGCCCAGTTTGTCGCCGCCGCCGTTTTGCCGGGTTTTCTTCGAGACTTCCTCGGCGAGGCCCTCCTTCAGCTTCTTCTTCTCGTGCGGGCTCCGCCACTTCTGGAAGATCTCGTGCTTCTTGAGCCACTCCGCGAGCCGGGAGTAGTAGGGCTCGTTGCGGGCGTCGGCGAGGATCTTCTTGATCGTCTCCTCGGAGTCCTCGGAGAAGGCCTTCTCCTTGAGGTACTTCACGGCGTACTCCTTGTACTTCTCCATGAAGACCCGGACCTGCTCCTCGGGCGCGAGCGCGCGGAACGCGTCGTCGTCCATCATCTCGTCGACGAGGTCCTCGACCGCGTTTTTGAGCCCGTGCTCGGTCTCGAAGGCGTTGAACTCGCTTTCCGCGCCGACGTCCTCCGCGATCTGCTGCACGACGCCGGTCCAGTCCTTCATGAGGACGCGGATCTCGTCGACCGCGGCCTGCGAGCGGATCTTCTCGTGGATGCACCAGTAGTCGTAGGTGCACGGCAGCGCGAGGAACAAGAGCGGCGCCGCGCCGAGAGCGGCGAGGGCCGCGTAGAAACCGCCGAGGGTGACGAGCACGGTCGCGCGCGTCAGGCGGTTGACCGCCTTTTGGCTGCGGAACGGCAGGTGGCTGAGGAGGTTCGCCGGCCCCTCGTAGATGCGCCGGTAGATGCCCTGGTACTCCTTCGGGAGCTCGGGGTTGTGCGTCCAGTGCTCGTGGTAGACCTTCTTCGGCATGAACCGCACCAGCAGCTTGCCGCCGTCGAGGTGGGGGAGCGGGAGCAGGTTGAAGAGCGCGAGAGCGACGTTCATCTTCGCGAGCGCGGCGATGGAGGCGGCGGCCAAGCCCGCGGCGGGTAGCACGCCGGTCAGCGTGAGCGCGAAGTACGCCGCGCCGGCGAGGGCGGCGACGCCGAGGTTAGCCAGCGGCCCGAGGACCGCGATCTTGAAGGCGTCGCGCTTGGGATCCGGGAGCTTGTTGAAGTCGACCGGGACCGGCTTGCCCCAGCCGAAGAGCACCGGCATGCCGATCGTCGACAGCGAGATCAACAGCGAGAGCGTCGGGACGAGCACCGTGCCGACCGGATCGATCTGGCGGAACGGATTCATCGAAACCACGCCCGCGCGCTCGGGCGTGTTGTCGCCCCATCTCTTGAGGCCCCAGAGGTGCGCGGACTCGTGCAGCAGCACGGAGACGATGAGCCCCGCGGACAGGAGCGCCGCGGCGCCGGCCTGCGGCCCGAGCACCGCCGCGGTCGGGATCGCGAGCGCGCCGGCGGCCATCATCATGCCGCTCGAGCGAAGCCCGGAGCGCGACGCCTTCTCTCCGCCCGGGATTTCCTGCGCGGTCTTTCCCGTGAGCCACTCGCGCAACTGGGAGATCGCCGTGCCGTTGAAGGACCCGCGGGATCCGGAGGCGAACTCCTGCCTTGAGGGGGCTGCCCCCTCTCCCGCTTGCGGGAGAGGGTTGGGGTGAGGGCTATCCGCCTTTCCGATCGCCGCCGCGATCGGGGAAGCCGGGAGCACGAGCTTCGGCGCGATCGCCGCCTGCGTAAGAGGGGAATGCTTCACCGCGATCGGCAGCGTCTTCACCATCGCCGCGGGGAGCAGCGTCGAGACCGTGGTGACCGAAGTCTTGAGGGCGGGAGAGAGGTTCGCGGAGTTGCCGGTCGTGACCGCACCCGGAACCAACGGTTCCGGAGAGCCCTTTAGGGCGCCGGAGACTCCGAGTCCGTTTCCGACCGGAGCGCCGAGGTTCGGGGTCCGTACGGTTTGAGCGAACGCGGTGTAGCCCGCGAGACCGGGGGATTCGACCAACAAGAGGAACGCCAAGGCGCCGCGCATAAGGCTCAATCTCATCTCGTCTCCTTTATAGAGGGCCCGGGAGCACGGACTGCGGCGCCGTGCCGGCCCGGACCCGGCGGCGGGATTCTAGGAGTTGCATCCCGAGCCACCTACAGACCTTGGTCCCACGCGCCGCACGCTATTGGACCTATGGGCCCATGGGCACTAGGACCCCGGGTCCCGGCCGCCGGGGGCCGCCCGGCCCAGGCGAAGCGGAAGCTTCCGGAACTATCCTTCGGCCGATGCCGCGCGTCTTGCTGCGGGTCGTGCTCGCAGTGCTTCCGGCGTTCGCCTCCGCCCAGGTGAACGTGCCGGTCGAGGTGCGTCCGCTTCCCGCGCCCGCGATCCCTTTCGTCGCGCCGGCGGTGCCGCTCCCGAGTCTCCAGTCGATCCAGGGCGCGAGCGTCCTGCCCCCGGCGACCCTGCGGCCCGTGCCCATGGCGGGCCGCGCCGTCCTCGTCCCCGGGCATGCACCGAAGGCGTCCGCGCTGGCCAGCGCGGCCGCGCCGGCGAGGCCGCTGCGCATGGCGATCCCTGGACCGCCCGGCTCGGGCAAAGGCACCTACGCGAAAAGGCTCGAGT
>JACRDR010000290.1 GCA_016212845.1 Elusimicrobiota bacterium | reverse complement strand
TGGACCGGGTGCTCGAGCGAGGCCGGGTCATCCAAATGCGGGGGCCATCGTATCGAACGCGGCACCTGCAGGCAGGTCAGACGGGGCGGGACTGTGCCAAAATTTCCGGAAATCGTGTGCCAGAATTACTGGAACCCACATCGGGTATCGCATAGAAATTCGCATCTTTAGGTTTCTGGCTCATGGATCGGACCCTACAGGCGCTTGAGATACTCATCATAGACGAAGACCCGGTTGCGACGATGTCCGGTCAATTCCCGGAGGACGCCGAGCTCCTCGAGCTTGGCGATCGATCTAGCTGCGGTCGGGACCGATACCTTGAGTCTTCTATGTGCTTCCATTAGCGAGACCCGGATGTCCTTCTTGATCATCTCATGGACTTTTAAGGCCGTAACACTCATCTTTCCAATGGCCTCGATCCTTTTTCGGTCTTCCTCGAAGAGACGCGTGAGGCTACGAGCGGTTTCCGCCGCTTGGCGGGACGCGGCCTCGACCCCCTCCAGGTAGAACCTAAGCCAGCGTTCCCAATCACCGTGAGTACGAACAGACTGAAGAGCATCGTAGTACTCCTCGCGATGCTCCTTCAGATACAGGCTTAGATACAGTAACGGTTGTGACAGAGCGCCCTCGGCACACAGGATGAAGGTGATCAGAAGCCGCCCCAAACGGCCATTGCCATCCAGGAAGGGGTGGATGCTTTCGAACTGCGCGTGAGCAAGTCCCGCCTTCAGCACGGCTGGAGTACGGACTGGGTCGTCATGAAGGAACTTCTCCAGAGTGCCCAATGCCGGCATGACTTCATGCGGCGGAGGCCCGACGTAGCGGGCGACACCGGGACGCGTCCCTCCGACCCAATTCTGCGAGCGCCTGAATTCACCATGCTCCTTATCACCCCCACGCGTGCCAGCCATCAATTTCGCATGGATCTCCTTTAGAAGGCGAAGGCTCAATGGAAAACCTGACTTGAGACGAGCCAGCCCGTGGTCCATCGCCGCCACATAGTTGGATACTTGGCGGACATCGTCGATGGGAACGGACGATTCTTCTTCGGCTTCAAAGAGCAAAAGATCCGACAGAGACGACTGAGTCCCTTCAATCTGGGAGGAGAGCACCGCTTCCTTGCGTACATATGAATAGAGAAACAATGCGGGGTCGGGTAGCAGGGCAGTGATCTCATCGAGACGGCCCAGCGCACGGTTCGCTTTTTCGCTCGCGTCTTGGAGCGATTCCAGGTTCAGCGCGGGCTTGGGAGGGAGCGGAGAAGGGATGAAACAGTGATAGGTCTCCGGCCCAGTCTGCTTCTCCCAGCGCCCAGCTCGCGCTGCTTGCTCTGGGTTAAATTGGACGGCCACTGTTTAAGTTTAGACCACTAAACGCAAATAGTCAATCCGCTATCAAAGGCTGTGCCCGAAAAGGGCCGACACCTGAACTCCCAGGGCGGCCGCCGCGAGCTCCAGCGTGAGCAGGCTGGCCTTCTTCACGTCCCGCTCGATCTGGCCGATGTAGGAGGGATGCAGACCCGTGGCCGCGGCAAGCGACATCCCTGTAAATGCTGCTCATGCTATACAGGATACCCAGACCGGCCCCGCCCCATGTGTTTTCTTTGTGCCCGGCGGGGCTCGGCACGACGTACGTCTTCCGGACAATTACGGCGGACCGCGAGGGAATCTAAACCCTCGCGGTCACGGCGCCAGCCGGCACTTACTGAAGCGCCCTCGGATGGGCGCCCTCTTTATTCATGACCCCGGTGAAACGAATCCCGGCCGGCCAGCCGGTTGCCGGGACAGAAGCCCGAAATGCCCGTCAGCAGCGCCGCCGTTCCCGCGATACCCAGAACGACCTGCAAGCCCGACGTTCCCACCACGGTCGCGCCGATGACCGCGGCGAGCCCGACCGCGACCCGCAGCGTTCGCTCACTCCCCCCGACGTTGCGCAAAGACCGCCGGGTTTCCCATTGATGAGCCGGTTTCCGTTCCGGCTCCTTGAGGATCGTATTCATGGCGATTACCCCCTTCCTTCAGTATAGCGCCACGGACGTCTGTTATATTGTGAAGAGAGGTGCCGATGCTCTTCGAGCGCGCCGCGTATTTGGCCTGTTTGGCCCCCTTCCTGGTCGACCGGCTGCGCAGCGGCCGCTGGCCGTCGACCTTGCCCGACCTGGCCGCCGACGCCTTCTTGGGGCTGCTGCTCCTGGCCTTCGTGCTCCTCAAACGCCTGACGCGCAGAAGGGTCGCCCGGGTCGACGCGCTGCGCGAGACGCTCAATCAAGCCCTCATCCACGACCTGAAGAATCCCATGACCTCGATCCTCGGCGCGATCTCCGTCGTGCTCGAGGACTCGATCGACGAAGGGGTCCGCCGGAAGCTCTTGGAGGTCGCGCGCCGCAGCTGCCTCCTTCAAATGGAGCTGCTGGAAACGCTGGTGGACGCCTCCAGGCTCGAGTTCGGCGAGCTCTCGCCCCGAATCGGCCCCGTGCGGGCCCGTCCCCTCATCGATTCCTGCCTGGAGGAGGTATCGGGTCTCGCCTCTCACGCGGGAGTGGAGCTCGAGCGCCTCGACGCGATGGAGAGTTCCTTCTTCGCCGACGAAGCGATGATCCGGCGCGTTCTCATCAATCTGCTTCTGAACGCGGTGAAGTACACCCCGGCCGGAGGCACCGTCGAGCTGAGGGGTTCGACCGACGCGGAGGAGTTCGTCCTGGAAGTCCGCGACAGCGGCGTGGGCATTCCGCCCGCGCAGATCGGCCGCCTATTCCAAAAGTATTATCGCGTGGAGGGCGAGGAGCAGTCGGTGCGCCGCGGCAGCGGGATCGGGCTCTACTACTCGAAGCTGGTCATCGACGCGCACCGCGGGACGATCGAGGTCTTCGCTCGAGCCGGCGGAGGCACGACGATCCGGATTCGTCTTCCGCAGGCCCGGTCCGCCGGCCCCGTCAATGCCTCTGAGTGAAGTGCTTCCGGCCGCGCGAGCTGTTCGCTCGGCCTCCGGCCTTGCCACGGCGCGTGTTCGAAACGCTGCGGCGCCCCTTGCGCGAGCCGCGGGCTTTCCGCGGAGTCTCCACGACCGATTCCTGCGCGAAGGCCCAGCGGCCGCCGAGGCCGCGAGCTTTCGAGCGCTTGTAGGTGGTCTCTGGCATGGCTTCATTGTAGCGCAGCCCGGTGGAAGAACCTCATGCGGAAGGTTCTAGCTTTCGTGAAGAGCAAGAACCGGAGTGTCGGACCCGAGCGCGTTCGCTATACTGGCCGCATGAACGTTCCTTCCCGCTCCGCCGTCGTCGTGCGCGCTTGCCGAAAGATCCAAGCCGCCCCCACCGGCGAGCCTCCGGCGCTTAAGGCGCTCGCGCGCGAGGCGGGACTCAGCCCCTTCCACTTCCACCGCCTGTTCACCTCCGCGCTCGGCGTCACGCCGAAGCAGTTCGCCGCCGCAAGCCGCATGGACTCCTTCAAGAAGCGCCTGCGCCGCGGGGACTCGGTGACCGAGGCGCTCTACGCCGCGGGCTTCAACTCGAGCGGCCGGCTCTACGAGAACTCCGCGGAGGAGCTCGGCATGCCGCCGAAGCTCTGGCGCGACGGCGCGCCGGGCGAGAGCATCCGCTTCGCGGCGGCGCCGTGCGCGCTGGGAGCGCTGCTCGTCGCGGCGACCGCGAAAGGGGCCTGCGCGATCGAGCTCGGAGACGACGTCGCCTCGCTGGTCGCCGGAATAAGGAGACGCTTCTCGAAGGCGGACGTACGCCCGGATGCGGCGCTCCGGGGCTGGCTCCGGAAGCTGCTGGCGTTCCTGGAGCGGCCCGGACGGTCGCCGGCGCTTCCGCTGGACATCCGCGGCACCGCGTTTCAGCGGCGCGTCTGGGACGAGCTGCGCCGCATCCCCGCCGGGCGGACCGCCTCGTACGCCGAGATCGCGAAGCGGATCGGCCGCCCGGGAGCTTCGCGCGCGGTCGCGCGCGCGTGCGGCTCCAACCGGCTGGCGCTGGCGATCCCGTGCCATCGCGTGGTGGGCTCCGACGGGGCGCTGCGCGGCTATCGCTGGGGGACCGAGAGGAAGCGGGCGCTCCTGGCCCGCGAGAAGCGCTAGCAGGGTGCTGATAAACCCTATGGCCCTTCGGGAGGTCGAGATTGGGTCGATCGCAAGGCGCGACGAGCGAGCATAGCGATAGCTATGTGAGCGA
>JACRDR010000292.1 GCA_016212845.1 Elusimicrobiota bacterium | reverse complement strand
ATCCAGGCGCCCATCGCGCGCTTGTTGCGCATCGACCACGGCAGGAGCGAGACGTAGGCGCACACCAGGATCACGACGAGGCAGGCGATCGGCCGGACGCGCAGTTTGTGGATCGCGGCGAGCATGACGGCCGCGCCGGGGGGGAAGAAGATGAAGTTCGGCCGCGTCATGATCGCCAGGCCGGTGGCGAGGCCCGCCAGGATCGCCCAGCCCGGAGACTCCTCGTCGAGCGTCTTCAGCCAGAGGCAGACGGTCGCCAGCCAGGCCGGCAAAAATATCGGCTCGGTCAGGATCTGCGCGCTGTAGCCGATGAACACCGGGTGCAGGGCGTATAGCAGGGCGCCGGCAAAAGCGTAGGACTCGTTGCGGAACGTCAGGAGGCCGAAGGCGTAGACCAGCCAGATCGTGCCCGTGTCGACGAAGGCTTGGGCGAACCGGGCCGCCGGCCAGGAATCGGAGACGCCGGGGGAAAAAAGCGTCAGGAACGCCGGGTAGATCGGAGGGCGGGAGGCGGTGGGGACGCCGGATTTCAGCGCAAAACCGCCGCCCGCGGCTATATTTTTCGCGATCGCCGCGTACTCGGCCGCGTCGCCGTCGACGGGGACGGAGCGCTCGGAGGCGGCCATGAGCAGGCGCAAAACGAGGCCCACCGCCAGAGCGATCCCCAGGCGTCTTCGCACGCGAAAAAGTTACTAGATTCCGATGGAGGCTACAACCGAATTCACGGCCACCAGAAAACGTCGCGGATGATCTGGGCCATGTAGGCGGAGCCCCAGCGGACGACCTGGAGCTTGCGGACCCCGCCCAGGCGAGCGGGCTCGTCGCCGGGAATCTCGCCGATCTTGAGCTTCTTCTTGGCGCAGCGGACCGACAGGATCGGCTCCCAGCTGATGCGGGTGGCGAAGAACCTCTCGGGGGCGTACGTCTCGTCCTTGTCGAGATCGAGGGCTTGAATCAGGTCCTTCTTGTAGGCGCGGTACATCACCATGCTGTCGGTGTAGTTCCCGCCGAAAAGGACGTTGATCGTCGTGGTGAAAAGCCAGTTGCCGAAGGACGTAATCCGGTCGTCGTCGTAGGACTTCGCGCCCTCGAGGTACCGCGACACGATGATCATGTCGTAGCCCTCTTTCATTTTCTCGATCAGCGGGGGGATGCGGTCGGGGACCGAGTTGCCGTCCGGGCTGAAGGTGATGAGGACGTCGCCTTGGACGAACGGGAGCGCCTCGAGGTAGCCGTGGCGCAGGCCCTTTTTCTTTTGGACGACGACCTCGTAGCCGTTGTCCTTGCAGTACTGGACCGTGCCGTCGGTCGAGCCGCCGTCGAGGATGAGGATCTGGTCGACCCACTCGCGCTTGATCTGCGGCATGATGAGCTTCATGCCGAACTCTTCGTTGAGCGCCGGGATGAGGAGGGTGGTCTTCAGGCCGTCTCCAGGATCTTGCGGCGGATCTTGTGGCTTAGGATCTTGTCGATGTAGGCGACCGACTCCGGGCCGAACTTTTTCTCCATCATCTTCCGGTAGGCCGGGCTTTGGTTGTACTCGACGAAGGCCCGGTCGCGGAAGCGCACGATGTCGGCGGCGCTCAGATGCTTCGTCGCCATCGGCAGCGCGTCCTCGCTGTACTGCCCGTAGCCGGCCCAGGTATCCGGCAGCGCGATGCCTTCCTTGCGGGCGAGGTCGTGGAGCTCGGTGCCGGGGTAGGCCATCGCGAAATAGAAGTTGGCGTACTCGAAGTTGTAGCGCTTCGCCATGTCGAGCGTCGCCTGCATCGTTTCGTGCGTGTCCTCGGGCAGGCCGAAGATGAAGTTGCCGACGATGTTGATGTCGGCCTGCTTCGTGAGCTCGATCGCGCGGTCGATCACGTTCTGGGTCGAGCCCTTCGAGACGGCCTGGCGCACCGTGGAATCTCCGGCCTCGATGCCGTAGGCGAGCCAGCGCACGCCGGCCTTGCGCATCTTCTTGACGAGATTCGCGTCCTTGACGGTCTCGACGCGGGCGTACGCCCAGATGTTCAAGTCGCAGCCGCGAGCGATGATGAGGTCGCAAAGCTTCTCGACGAGGTCGGGCTGCACGGTGAAGATGTTGTCGACGATCCTGAGGTTCGAGATCCGGTACTTCTTCACCAGGAGATCGATCTCTTCGACGACGTTCTCGGCCGTCCGGGCGCGGTAGTTCGGCCTGCCGAACACGATGTTCACGCTGCAGAAAGAGCAGTCGTAGGGACAGCCGAGGTTCGTCCAGATCGCGGCGTACGGCTGGCGCCGGTCGAGCCGGTCGAAGCAGTGCCAGTGATGCGCGCGGTACTTGTCCATCGGGAGCAGGTCCCACGGCGTCATCGGCAGCTCGTCGGGAACCTTCCACAGCGGCGGGCGGCGGCTTTCGACGATCTTGCTTCCCTCGCGCACCCAGATGCCTTCGATCGGCTTCGAGGGCAGCCTCTTCCCGGCCTTGAGCTCGGTCAGCAGCTCGACGAGCGGCAGGTACGCCTCGCCCTGGATCGCGAAATCGGCGTTCTCCTCGCGGAGCATCCGCTCGGGGTACGCGGAGGGGGAGACGCCCTCCATCACGGTCAGGATGCCGGAATTCCGCTTGCGGAGCGCGGTCATGCAGTCGCTCGCCGCGGCCATCTTGGTGACGTCGCCAGAATTGAGCTGGTCGGTCGCCATCAGCATGAGGAGCGGCTTGCGGCGGACGACCTCGTCGGCGACCTGCTCGGCCGTGAAATTCTCGGCGTCGGCGTCGAGGAGTTGGACGGAAAAACCCTGCTTGCGGACGTAGGCCGCGATCAGGCCGAGTCCGACCGGGGGAGTAACCGCGGCGATCTCCGCGGCCAGGCTGCCGTACGCGCGGGCCCGGTTGTTCGGGTAGACCAGGAGAAGGTCGAGCGCCATTCGGCTCAGTATAGCTATTTGCGGAAGCTGATCGAACCGAGGACGTCCAAGGACTCGCCGGCGGCCTTCTCGAACGCCTTCTGCGGCAGATCGTCCTGCGCCGCGGCCGCGAGGAAGTAGTAGAGCTCGCCGCCGCGCGAGAAGAAGCCCTCGAGCAGGAACTGCTTGCGGGCGTCATCGTCGCGCGCGGGCAGGCCGATCTCGAAATAGTGGAGCTCGATTCCGTTCTTGAGTTTTTTCGACGCAGGCACGCTCTCGTTCGGGCCCGGCTTCCGGCCCGAGCTCTCGTAGTAGCGGTTCCGCAGTCCCGCGGCGAGGTCCTTCGGCGAGCCCTTCGAAAGCCCGAGCGTCGCGAGTTCGCACTTGAGCGGCCCGCGCTTAAAGGAGTGCAGCGGCGTTCCGAGCCGCTTCGTGTAGCCCCAGCTCTGGTTCTCCCACGGCGAGACGAGACGGAGCGTCGAGCCGTCCGCGCCGACGTTCACCACCGTCTCGCTCTTCGGCGGCGTCCCGCCGCCCGCGCGCAGGCTAGCGAGCGCGCCGAGGATCGCCGACCACTCTTTTTTCTCCGGGTGGCGGAGCGGGGAAGTGATCGTCACGTAAAAGCGGCCGTCCTTCTTCACGAGCACGCCCTGCGTGAAATACTGCGTCTTGCCGCCCTGCGCTTCCGTCGTCCGGCGCCAGGTAAACGAGGACTTGTCGGCGAGCCTCGCCGTCTCGGGCTTGGACGGCGAGCCGGTCCCGGCGATCTCGAAGTAGCTTTCGGGAGTCATCTTCGGCGTCGCGGCGGCGACGTCGACGGCGAGCCCTTTGTCCGCGGTCGACAGGAAAAAGAGGTGCTTCATGCCGGGCGGGGAGGCCGAATGCGCCGAAGCCGGAATCGGCCATTCGATGGAATAGGCGCCGTCGGCGGTCGCCTGCCGGACCGCGCCGGCCTTGGCCGGCTTCTTTTTGGCCGCGTAAGCGGGGAACGCGAGCAGCAAGGCCGCGGCGGCGGCCGTAAGGCGGATCATGCCGGGAGTATAGTTACTTTTCGAGGCGCCCGGCGACGGACTCGCGGCGTTCCTCGGCGGTCGCCGGGCGCGCGGAGCCGTCGGGCGTCACGACCCAGGCGCCGGGGGGATGCTCGGGCGTGTTCGTGCCGGTGTAGAAGACGGTGATCTTGACGTTCCCGTACTTGCCCGCCTTGACGTCGGCGGACAGCGCCGCGAGGGCGATCGAATAGTTGCCCCAGTCGTCGTCGGAAAATCCCCAGAGGTGCAGCGGCCGGCGGCCGCGGCCGTCCTGCGTCACGACCGCGGGCGCGTCCGCGCCGAGCGGCGACGCCTGGATGCGGTCCAAGATCGCGCGCATCACCTCGGCCTTCGCGGCCGACGGGTTCGCCGCGTGCTAGTCGCCCACGCCGTAGAGGTT
>JACRDR010000288.1 GCA_016212845.1 Elusimicrobiota bacterium | reverse complement strand
CCTGGGCTCCTTCGGCCGGCTCGTCGCCATGCTCTTTACCGCGGCCCCGGGCCTGACGTTCCTGACCGGGCTCGCGTGGGCGCGCCTGGCCGACCGCGCCGTGACGGACCACAAATCCGTCGACGATTGGGACGTGATCCTCTCGGCGTGGGCGCTCTGCTCGCTCGTCACGCTCGTCTTCCCGGTGCAGGGCTACTGGCGCTGGCTCATGTGGCCGTACCCGGCGCTCGCCGCGCTCGCGGCGCGCGAGTGGGCGCGCTGGTCGGCGGCGGGCCTCGGCGGCGAGCTGCGAAGCAGGCGCGCGTCGTTCCGCTTCGCCGGAGCCTTCGCGCTGTTCGCCGTCGTCTCGCAGCTGCCCTTCTACGCCAAGCACGCGCGGGCGCTCGACTTCTCCCTCCTGCGCATGACGCGCGAGACCGAGAAAATGGCGGGCGACGCCGTCGTCAGCGGCTCGATCTTCGAGGACATGTCGGCGTTTTCCGGGAAGCTCAACTTCGTCTCCGGGCTCACCGGCCTGCATCTGCGAAGCTGCGGCGAGGTGCACGCCGCCTATCCCGACCCCGCGAAGACTCCCGTATTCTTGGCCGACTACGCGGGACCGGCCTCGCGGCCCGAGGCCGACGTGCTCAAGGAGTTCTACTCGGGCTGCCCCGAGTGGAAAAGGCAGTTCAAGCCGCTCGCCCGCGTGCCCCGCGCCTGGCCCGAGGGCGGCGCCGACATGTGGTACGTCCGCGCCAAGCCCTTCACGGCCGGCGTCAACTATCCCTGGAACAACTACGGCTGGGACTTCGGCGAGCTCGCGTGGGGCCATCGCGGCGTCTCGAACCCCGAGTCCCGCCGGACGATCGACCGCGACTTCGCGAACCTCGAGAAAAAGGGCGTCACCCTCGTCCGTGTGTGGGTGTTCGGCGACGGCCGCGCGTCCCCCGAGTACGACGCCGCCGGCGTTCCCACCGGCGTCGACGGGAAGTTCTATGCCGACTTCGACGCGCTCCTCGAGCTCGCCCGGGCGCACAAGCTGCAGCTGATGCCGGTGCTCTTCGACTTCGCGCTCTTCGATCCGCCGAAGACGCTCAAGGGCGTCCGCATGGGCGGGCATGGGAATTGGATCGAGGACCCGGCGGCGTCCCAGGCGCTCATCGACCGCGTCTTGGTGCCGATGTTCAGACGCTACGGAAAAGACGAGACGATCTACGCGTGGGACATCTTCAACGAACCTGAGCTCCGCATCCTCGGCGTGCACGGGCCGGGGCGCCGGGTCGCCAAGCGCGAAAACGTCTACGGCTTCGCGAAGCGCGCGGCCGCCGCGATCCACGCCGAGACTAAGCAGCTCGCGACCCTCGGCTCCTGGAAGCGGAGCATGGTCTCGGCCTGGAAGGGCGCGGGGCTCGACCTGTACCAATTCCACCACTACGAGGACGCGGTCGCCGAGCCGTTCGACCGGCCCTACGCCGAGCTCGGGCTCGACAAGCCTTGCATCGTCGGCGAGCTGCCGACGAAAAACTCGGCGCATCCCCTCCCTTGGTATCTCGACGCGGCGCGCAAAAACGGCTACGCGGGCGCCCTCGTCTGGAGCGCGAAGGCGCAGGACGAGTTCTCCGACGCGGCCATCGCCGTGGACGGCCTCGGCGGCTGGCTCGCGAAGTAGCCGCCTACTTCGAGCCGGCGCCCCGGGCGAGCCGGACGACCGCTTCCATGTCCCAAGTCTTCATGCGCGTGTCGCTGCCGACCGAAAGTACCGTCTTGCCGTCGGGAAGAAAAGCGAGCTCGTTAACGTCCTGTTCCGTGTGCGCGTACCAAGCGTCGAGCTGGCGCCCGCTCGCCGTGTCCCAGACCCGGATGCGATCGTCGGACCCCCCGGTCACTGCGTAGCTGCCGTCGGGCGAGAACACGGCGGTCTCGACCGCATACCGGTGCCCCGGCCAATCGACGGACTTTCCGGTCGACAGAACCCAGAGCTTGAGCCCGCCCTGCTCGTCGCCGGCGAGAGCTTTATTTCCGTCCGGCGAGACGGCGACGCAATGAATCGACGCCTTGTGCCCTTCGAAAACGCGGATCAATTTCCCGGATTTCGCGTCCCAGAGTTTCAGCAGCTTATCGCGTGAGGCGGTGACAAGCCTACGCCCATCCGGAGTCCACTCGGCGCCGCGGATCTCCCGCTCGTGAGCGAGATTCGCGCCGGACGAACCGGACACCTTTTCGTCCTTCAGCTTGATGAGCGAGACTCCCTCCAGCGTCGTCACTTCAGCCGTCGGACCAGTGATGGCGAGTGTCCGCTTGCCGTCGGGAGACACCGCGGCCCAGCCGACGCCGGCGGCGCGGCCGGCGACGCGCGAGTGCTTCAATTCGATGGACGGGACGGCTTCCGCGGGCTTCGCTTCGCGCGCCGGATCCCAAAGCCGCCACTTATCGTCGGCAACCAGCAGCACGCTCGAAGACCCCGGCATCTCGGCGATGCTGTTGATTTCCACCGACCAGCCCTTCGGCGGAGTCTTGCCCGCGAGATCCCACAAGATCAGCATGGTGCCGGTGTAGGAGACCGCCTCTCGGCCGTTCGCGAGCGGGACGACATGACCGATGGTGGGGTAATGCTCCCACGTTCGCAGGGCGGGCAGTTCTTTCGGCCGCTCTTCGGCGAAGCCCGACGTGAACGCCAGCCAGGCCGCGAGCACGATCATCGCGATGAGGATAGCGGCCCACGCCCGGCGACGCAAGAGAATAACCGGCACCGGGATAAAATCGTAGAATCGCGTCCATGAACATTCTTTCCTTGCTCCTCGCCGTCTCCGCTTTCTCGGCCACGCCCGCTCCCGAGGCGGTCACCTACGGGTTTTCCACCGCCTCGATGGACACCAAGGCCGACCCCTGCTCGGACTTCTACCAGTACGCCTGCGGCGGCTGGCTCGAGCACAACCAGATCCCGGCCGACCAGTCCCGCTGGAGCCGCTTCCAGGAGCTCGGCGAGCGCAACAAGCTCACGCTCCGCGGCATCCTCGAGGCCCGCATGGCCGACTCGGCCGGCCGCGACGCGGTCGACCAGAAGATCGGCGACTACTACGCCTCCTGCATGGACGAGGGCGCGATCGAGGGCAAGGGCACGGGCCCTCTTAAGGAAGATCTGACCCTCATCGACTCGCTCACCCGCGACGGGCTGCCCGCGCTCCTCGCGCGCCTGTCGTCCTCCGGCGTCGGAGCGGGCCTTTCCTTCGGCGTCGCCCCCGACTACCGCGACGCGCGCACCAACATCGGCCACGCCGACCAGGGCGGCCTCGGCCTGCCGGACCGCGACTACTATTTCAAGACCGACGAAAAGTCGGTCCGGCTGCGCCAGGACTACCAGGCGCACGTCGCGAAGATGTTCGAGCTCCTCGGCGAGCAGGGCAAGGCCGCCGCGGGAAGCTCCGACGTCGTGATGGACTTCGAGATCGCGCTCGCCTCCGCGTCGCAAGACAAGGTCGCCCGCCGAGAGCCGAAGAACCTCGACCACAAGATGACCCGCGCCGAGCTCTCCGCGCTGGCGCCCGGCTTCGATTGGGAGAAATACTTCGCCGCCCTCGGGGCGCCCGCCTTCGAGAACGTGAACGCGGCCTCGCCGGCCTTCCTCACCGAGCTGGCCGAGATGGCCGCGAAGGAATCGATCGGCCGCTGGAAAACGTATCTCCGTTGGCATCTCGTCCACTCGCGCGCCGCGCTGCTGTCCAAGGCGTTCGTCGACGAGGACTTCGCGTTCTACGGCAAGACGCTCACCGGCGCGCAGGAGCTCAAGCCCCGCTGGAAGCGCTGCGTCGAATTCGCGGACGCCCAGCTCGGCGAGGCGCTCGGCCGCCGCTACGTCGAGCAGACGTTCGGCGAGGAAGGCAAAAAGCGCACCCTCGAGATGGTGCACGGCCTGGAGAAGGCGCTCGACTCCGACATCGCCGGCCTCCAGTGGATGAGCGCGGTGACCAAAAAGGAGGCGAAAACCAAGCTCGACGCGATCACCAACAAGATCGGCTTCCCCGACGCGTGGCGCGACTACTCGTCGCTCTCCATCGTCCGCGGCGACGCCGCCGGCAACGCCGCGCGCGCCGATGCCTTCGAGACGAAGCGCCAGCTCGCCAAGATCGGCAAGCCCGTCGACCCGAAGGAGTGGCTCATGTCGCCGCCCACGGTCAACGCCTACTACGACCCGCAGATGAACAACATCAACTTCCCCGCGGGCATCCTCCAGCCTCCGTTCTACGACAACCAGATGGACGACGCCGTAAATTACGGCGGCATCGGCGCCGTCATCGGCCACGAGCTCACGCACGGCTTCGACGACGAGGGCCGGCAGTTCGCCGCCAACGGCGACCTAAAAGACTGGTGGACGAAGGAAGACGGCGAGGCCTTCTAGATGCTGGCCCAGTGCTTCGTCGACGAGTACGCGGGGTTCACCGCCATCGTCGTCGT
>JACRDR010000276.1 GCA_016212845.1 Elusimicrobiota bacterium | reverse complement strand
CTTCTCCTTCACCATCACGCGTCCGTCGGCGCTGGCGGCGATCAATTTCGCGTGCGGGATCTCGGAGTCCTTGATCGCCTTGAGCAGCGCCGCCTCGCCGCCGTAATGCGGGAGGTCCGCGGTTTCCGGGTGGAGGATCTTCACGACCTGAGCGCGATCCGCGTCCCAGACCGTCGAGCCCCCGCCCTCGCCCGCGATGCGGTCGAGCGTCCACTTCGCCTTCCCGAGACGAACCGTCTCGCCTTCCTTCCCGGGCCACGACGGGACCTTTTCGCCGACGCCGGCGAACGCGCGCAGCCGTTCGGCCGCGGCGGACGCCATCCGCCGCGCGAAGCCGACGGGCTGTACCGTCGCGAGCGGGGCCGGCAGCGAAAGCGTGGGCTGGAGCGTCGGCGCGGTCTGGGGAAGCGCGGCGGCGCCCGCGAGGGGAGCCGCGCCGACTCCGGCGTTGACCGGAGCGATCTCGACCGGGGCGGCGCCCTTGGTGTTGGCCCAGACGGACGGGGCGAGCAGAAGGGCGAAGGCTGCGAGCCGGGCTCTCACCCCCTAAGAATGCCCCCAGGCCGGCCCATCCGCCAGGGGTCTATCGGGACTTAACGAGTAGGACCTTTTCCCGGCGAGTCAGACGCTTGATTTGGGCCTCGCGCACCAGGGCCTCGGACCTCGAAAAACCCTGCTTATGCCAGCTTAATTCGACAGGACGCCGGGAGCGGGTATAGGCCGCCCCCTTCCCGGAATTGTGCACGGCGATCCTAGCGTCGACGTCTTTCGCGACGCCGGTGTACAGAGACCCGTCGCGGCACCGGACGATGTACACCGTCCAGTCCCGAACTTTTCGCGGCACCCGCAGACGATAGCCCGCCGGCCGCGGGCGCGTCAAGACCGGCGGCCGCGGGCGCTCCCGCCGCGGCGGCCGCCGCTCCCGGCCCGGCGACCGCGTCCATCGACTCGATCGGCGCGGCCGCGGCGATCACCGAGGCGGCCGGCCCGGGTCCCGGTGCCGGCGCCTGCGGAACGAACGGCGCCTGGACGGCGCCGGCCGGCTCCTCCGGGACCGCGAGATCGAGCATGTCGCCGTCGCCGCTCATGAGCGGCGCTCCGAACGGAGGCTTCTGCACCACGAGCCGCCGCACCGCGAGATTGTCGATCAAAAATCCCGCGTAGTCGCCTCGAAATCCGATTGACCCAGGCTGGGCGAGAGTGCGTCCTCCCACGCCGCGGTCGCGCGCCTTCACGACAAGCTGTCCGTCGACCCACAGAGCGATGGACACCGTGCCGTCCGGGTTATTAATACTCGCGATACGCACCTGCTGAGTCCTGTTGTACTCGACCGGGAACCTCACCGAGGCGAGCTCGTAGTAGGTGCCCCCGTTCACGGGCCTAAATCCCCCCGGCGCCTTCTTCACGATGAACGCGGTGTGATCGGCGCGGTTCACGCTCACCAAGTAGTGCTCCAGATCGCTCGAGCGGCGGAGGAAAACGTGCACGCCGTGCCACCCGACGGTCGGATCGGTCAGTCCCTGATTCACCAGATCGAACGTGATCTCGGCGTCCTGAAAGGCGTACGCCCGCGTATACGCGCGAAAATTCTCCGAACGCGTATACGCCGCCCCGTGCTGGATGTTCCACGCGCCGGACGCGACGTCCCATTTCGCCTGATGCACGCCGGGCGCCTCGAAATCGTCGGCGAACATGGCCGGCCGCGGCGGCGCCGCCGGCTCCGCCGGAGGCGGGAGCACGACGGAGGTCGGCGCCTCGACCGGCGCGGCCGCCGCTCCGCCCGCGGCGGCTCCTCCCGCCGGTGGAGACGCGACCCCTCCCGGAAGCCCCGACGACGGCGCGGCCGAGCCCTCGGCCGCGCCGCCCTCGGCGCCCCCGTCCTGCGCGAGCGCCCCGACCGGGCCCGCGCAAATCAGCGCGGCGACGATCCATGCGCGCATTCGTACATCAAACCAACCCGGGACCGCCCTTCCCAAGGCGCGCGCAACAACCGCGAAATATGGCGGCGGCCGGGCGCCTGTGATACACTAAGCGTACGCCCGCGTAGCTCAGCAGGAAGATCACTCTCCTTGTAAGCGAAAGGTCGCCGGTTCGATTCCGGCCGCGGGCTTCCTATTCGCCGGAAAAGTACAGGCCCCCGCCAAGGCAGCGGCGCCAACGACGTCGGACCCGAGGCCCCGCGCCGCGTGGTCATTGGGTTTGAACCCAGTAAACCCGATCCTTCCCCGCCGTCCTCGTGCCCGCCCGCACGAAGCCCCCTACCCATATATACGAATGAGACGCGAAACAGTTCCCTTTCTCGACGAGAGACCCTCCGCTTTTGGGTCTTGAAACCGAGTGTCTCGGGAGCTACCCTCGGGACATCCACTCCGTGAACGCCCAAACCCTTCGCCGGCTGATTCTAGCCGCCGCCCTCGCGGGCGCCGGCGCCGCGCGAGCGCAGGAGGCGCCGACCGTCCGCGGCCTCATCGACGCGGTCCGCACCCGCGCCGCGTGGTGCGGGAGGTTCGGCAAGCTTTCGATCAACCCCAAGGACTTCCAGCCGGTGGACGCCGAGCTCGCTCAGCTCGTGGAGCGGGCCCGGGCGGAAGCGCTCCCGAACTCCCCCCGCGTCGCCGCGCTCGAGCCCCTCCAGGACGCCGTGGGGCGAGCCCGCGAGACTCTCAGTCGGAACTCGAAGGGAGCCGAAGTCGCGGCCGCGCTGCAGGCGGCCGCGGAGGCCGGCGAGAATTTCCTGAACGCGGGCCGGCCGGCGGCGACGAACCGCGCGCCGGAGTCCGGCCGAGCCGCGGCGCCGCCCGAGCCCGCCGTCGGCAAAGCCAAGGTCGATTGGGTCTCGACGCGCGGCGCCGAGCTCCGGCAGGCCTTCGAGACTCGCTCGGAGGAGGTCCCGGCCGAAAGCGGCTCCGGCGTGAACGCCGTCCGAGCGAGCGCCGCGAAGACGCGGCCGGCGGCGCCGTCGAATGGCGAAGGCCCCCGCTTCGTATCCTACACCGTACCGACGCCGGGCACCGCGATCGCCGAGATGGAAGCGCAGACTCAGCCGGGAACGTATCAGTCGCCGGCGGTCGCCGTCGAAGCCGCGCGAGCGGCGGTAGGGCCGGGCCTGCCCGTGCCGGGCATGAAAATGACGCAGGACGTGTTGTTGGGGCTGATAGGCAAGTCCCAGTCTCAGCCGGCAGGGGCCCCCTCGGGCACGCACAAAGCCCCCGAGAAGACCTCGGTGCAGGCCGAGCCCTGGGTCGATTTCAAAGGAGCGAAGCTCCCGGCGGTCGGCGGGAAGGCGGCGGTCGCCTCCGCCGGCGAGTTCACCGCGTCGGTGCACGGCCGGACCGAGATCGATCGAATCGGCGGCTATCAAGTCGGCGGCAGCGTCACCACCGACGGCGTCGCCCTGCACGGAGGCTACACCGAGCGCGGGCTCAGCAAGAGCTACACCGCCGGCGTCTCGGTGACGCCCTCGTCCGAGGTCCGCGTCGACGCGGGAGTGCGCGGAAATTCCGGAAGGGGCACCGGCGCCTACCTAAGCCCGGGGCTGACGCGCGACGGAATCCGCTACGGCGCGGAGCTGTCTGGCGAAAGCGGCACGGATTCTCAAGGCCCTTCGGGCAAGGCGATGTTCCGCGTGGCGGTCACCAACCAGAAGGTCGTCGACGCCGTCCTCGGCG
>JACRDR010000275.1 GCA_016212845.1 Elusimicrobiota bacterium | reverse complement strand
CGCCTCCGATCCCCGCGCCATCGTCGTCGCCTTCGGCAGCCCGTTCTGCCTCGACACGTTCAAAAAGTACAAGCTGGGGCTGTGCACGTTCTCGCCGAGCCTGGCCTCCCAGCGCGCCGCCGCGCGCGCCCTCATGGCGATGCAGGACGCCAAGGGGAAGATGCCCGTGGTCCTAAAGACGAAATAGGCCATAGGACCCCCGTTCCGGAGCGGTTTCCGCCTTACCTTTATGGCATGGGTAAGACGGCGGTCCTGGCGGCGGCGCTGGTAGCGGTCTCCGGCCTTTCCGCGTACGCCCAGTACTCCCGAGCTCCCGTTGCGGGCAACGGCGCGGCCCGGGTCCCCACGGGCCCCATGGCGCCGCCATCCGCGTCTTGGCCCGCGGCCTTCGAGGGCCTCGCTCTGGGACTCTCGCTCCGCTCTCCGCTGCATCTCGCGCCGCTGGTGCGCGTGCTCGAGAACTCGGGCGTCACCGAGGAAGCTTTCCGCGCCGCGCCCATCGATCACCGGCAGGCCTGGACCACCCAGGCCCGGCGCTTCGCCGAGGCCGAGGCGCAAAATGAGGCGGCGGAGGTCCTGCGCGCGGTCGCGACGGCCGACCTCGCGAAGGCGAAGGCTCCCGAGTTGCAGAAGCTCGCCGCCCAAGTGTCCGTGCTCAACGAAACTTGGGGCCCCTATCTTTCCGTGCCCGTCAAAGGCGTTGTCGACGCGCTGGAGCGCCGCTTCGAGGCCGGCGTGCGCGAGGAGCGCCGCGAGAAGCTGATCGCCTCCGTCCGCGCGACGATCGCGGCCTTGGGCTTGGGCATCGAATTGCCCCAAGAGTCCGGGGGCTCGACCGAGAAGGCGAAGGGGAAGGAGGCCGACCCGCTCGTGCCGGGCCTGCCCGCGAGCGCGATTTCAGTCGGCGCCGGAGCGTCCGCCGATTTCCACGTTCGCGAGCGGCAGGTCGCGCTCGTCGACCTCACCGGCAAGGAGGGCGGCCACCACGTGCGGCTGGCCCGCCTGAACTCCGGGCAGCTCACCGTGATCTACGGGACGGGGGAGATCGGACGGCTCTCGCCGGGCCAGAGCCTCGAGATCGGGCGCGACCCGGGGGACTCCTCCGGGCAGAAGCTCGCCCTCATGACGCACGCCGACCCCTTGGTGAAGGAGCGACACGCGGTGGTGCGCTATCGCGGCGACGGCACGATCTCGGTCACTGACCTCTCCGGCGGCGGCGTCTCGGTGGCGGCCGCGATCGGCGGCGCCAACGCGATCTCCGGACGCTACTCCGGCATCCTCGGCCGGGTCTTCGCGGCCTACAACGACCGCTCCACCTACGGCGAGCTGCTGCGCCTGAGCATGACCGGCCGGCTCGCGGCGCTCTACGACGAGGTGCGGGCGGCGGGCTCCGAGAGCTCGACCGAACTCGATTGGGTGAACCTGGTGGTGCAGGCGGTCGTGCGCGAGATCCCGTCTTTCAGCATGGCGCAGGCGCTGGCGCTCTCCGACGCGCACCGCACGAGCGCCGGCGACTTCGGCGAGGCGGTGCTCGGCGGCAAGGGCGGCGTGTGCCGGCAGTACGCGCTGGCGATCGCCTCCTTGCTCGAGCAGCTGACCGTCGACGGCGTGCTGCGCGGCCGGGCCTACTACGCCGCCGGAGCGCTGGAAGGCGGCGAGTCGGGCCACGCCTGGGCCGAGTACGAATCCGAAAACGGCCAAGTGTACGTCCTCGACCCCGCGCAGGGCGTGTACGGCCCTTCCCACGAGCGCGAGTTCCACACCGGCGACGGGGACATCAAGCGACCGTACGCCGCCGTCTCCTTCCCCGCCGAGAACCGCTGAGTTACGCAAAAAACGGTGCGTCGCACCGTCTTGTGCAAAGTTATGCAAAAAAAGGTGCGTCAGCCGGCCGCGCCGGTCTTCGTGGTGAACGTGAAGTCGCCGGACACGGCGGTGTTGCCCTTCGAGTCCAACGACAGCACGCGGTAATGATACGTCGTGCCCGCCTTGAGGCCCGACAACGGAATCCAGTGGGAGGTTCCCGTCGCCGTCGACTGGTAGCTCTTCGACCCGTAGGAGGCCGTGAGCCCGTACTCGACCTGGGAGTGGCTCACCGTCGTGGTGTTCCACGTGATGTTCGCCCCCGAGGTCGTGATGTTCGTCGCGGTGACCGCGCTGATCACGCCGGTCCCGGTGCTCGTCCCCGTGCCGGTGCCCGTGCTCGTTCCGCCGCCGGCGATCGCTCCGGTGGTCGTGAAGGCGAAGTCTCCGGAGACGCCCGTCAGTCCGGTGGCGTCGTCCTTCGAGAGCACGCGGTAGTGATACGCGGTGCCCGCGGTCAGGTTCGACACGACGACGTTGTGCTGCAGGCCCGTCGCCGTCGACTGGTAGCTCAGCTTTCCGTAAGACGCGGTCGCGCCGTACTCGACTTGGCTATGGCTGATCCGGTCCGTAGTCCAGCTGACGCTCACGCCCGTGTTGGAGGGAACGGCCGTCACGTTCGTGATCACCGGCGCCGGAGGCGCAGTCGTCATGAACGTGAAGTCCCCGGAGACGCCGGTGAGGCCGGTGGCGTCGTCCTTCGACTTCACGCGGTAGTGATACATCGTGCCGGCCTTTAGGCCCGTCAGCGCGATGCTGTGCGCCAAGCCGGTGGCGGTCGACAGCGGCGAGGACGAGCCGTAGCTCGTAGAGAGGCCGTACTCGACCTGGCTGTGGCTCACCTTGTCGGTGTTCCAGATTACCGTCGCGCCCGACGTGGTAAGGCTCGTCGCCTGCACGCCGCTGATCGACGGCGCGGTCGCCGTCGCCGGCGGGGGATTGCTTACGGTCCCGCCGCCGCTCATCGCCGCGACGTGGTTGGTGATCTGCGTCTGGCTGAGCACGTAGTTGTAGACCGCGACCTTGCCGATCGCGCCCTTGAACCAGCTGTTGTAGTTGCGCGTGCCGACGTTGAACGGAGAGCTCGTCGCGGTCGGGGTCACGTTGTACTGGCTGAACGGGACCTTTCCCCGGAGCACGCCGTTCTTGTAGATCGAGATGTAGCCGGTCGTCATGTCGAAGACGTCGACCACGTGGATCCACTGGCTCGTCGACACCGGGTCCTGGAAGTAGGCGCCCGAGCCGAGGCCGCCGCTCTTGTTCCAGTGATAGACCGAGATGCGGTTCGGCCGTCCGGCGGAGTTGTTGTACGAGTACATGCGGTTCGCGTACTCGTAGCCCTGGGTCGGGTTGCCTTTGCCCATCCAGTACACGTAGTCCTCGGCTTCCGTGTTCGGGAAGTTGAGGACGCTCGGCTTCATCCACGCCTCGACCGTGAGCTTCTTGGTCGTGGGCACGGACAGCGCCGGGGCGGACGGGACGGAGAGGTACTGGCCCGCGCCGTTGAACTCGGCGGCGCGTTCGCCGTTCGGCAGGGTCTGCAGCGCCGGCGTTCCGCCTTTGTAGGCTCCGTTATTTCCGGAGCCGCTGAGGTCCGCCTGCGTGCCGGCCGACGGCGTGTCCATGCCCAAGAACATCACGGGCCGGTCCGCCTTGATCACCTCGTCGTACGTCGCGGCTGACGCGCCGAGCGCGGCGGCCGACAGGGCCAGCGCGAGCGCGATGCTTCTGCGGTAGGTAGTCATAAATCAGCACGATACCGAACGCGGTGTTGCCGAAATATTAAATGCCCTACTGAAGGCTCAGTAGAGGAGGAAGGCGTTGCGTACGGCGTCGAACTCGCGCGGGCCCGCGTCGAAGAGCTTGATCATTTCGGCGGGGCCGGCGCCGCCCTCGTAGAGCACCTTCAGCTGGTCGGTGCCCGCCATCCGGCGCTCTTCGTCCCAGCGCACGCCGAACTCCAGGGGATGCAGGTCGCGGGTGATCGCGAGCAGGTGCGCGAAGACATGCGTCGGACGGATCTTTTTGCGGTCGGTGATCTTGATGCGGATGCCGGGGCACTTCGTCTTCTCGTAGAGGCTCTTGGTCGGAACGTAGTCTTGGGCCTCGAACGCCACTCCGGGGAGATTGAGCTTCTTGAGGCGCAGCAGGACTTCCCGCGAACGGAACCAGGGCGCGCCCACCCAGCGGAAGGGCATCGGCGTGCCGCGCCCGACGGCGAGGTTGGTGGATTCGAAGCAGCCGACGCCGGGATAGAGCGTCGCGGCGTCGAGGTCCGGCATGTTCGGCGAGGGCTTCGTCCACGGCAGGCCGGTCTGGTCGTACCATTGATCGCGGGTCCAGCCCTTGAGCGGCACGACCTGCAGCTTCGCGCCGACCTTGCCGACCACGTTGTGCAGGCGCGCGAGCTCGCCCATCGTGAGTCCGTGGCGCACGGGCACGGCGAGATACGAGGTGAAATGACGGATGTCGGGCGAGAGGACCGGACCTTCGACGATGTCGCCCGTGATCGGGTTCGGCCGGTCCAGCACGAAGAAGTCGAGGTTATTCGCGGCGGCGGCTTCCATCGCCATCGCCATCGTCGTCGCGTAGGTGTAAAAGCGCGCGCCGATGTCCTGGATGTCGAAGACGAGCGCGTCGAGCCCCCGCAGCTGCTCGGCCGTCGGGGTCATCGTGGCGCCGTAGAGGCTGTAGATCGGGATCTTCGTGCCGTCGGGCAGCTTGTACGTTTCCGACGAGATCGCGTTGGCCTCGCTCATTCCGGTGAAGCCGTGCTCCGGGGAGAAAAGGGCCTTGAGCTGGACCTCCGGCGCCTCGGCGAACGCCTGCGCGATCGGTTTGCCCTTGCGGTTCTTGCCGGTCTGGTTCGTGATGAGGCCGATCTTCTGTCCCTTGAACGCGCGAAAGCCTTCGGACTCGAGGACGTCTAAGCCCGTGAGGACCTCGCCGGCCTGGGCGCGCGCCGCGAGCAAGAGTACCGCGAGGACGAGCTTCACCGTTCCCTCGCCGGCAGCTTCTTGAGCAGGATATAGAGCTTGCCCTCGTGCCACTGGTTGACCGCGTTCATCTTCGCCTGCGGCCCGTGGCCCATGTAGATGTCGACGCGGCCGGGTCCGAGGATCGCGCCGCCGGTGTCTTGGCACATCGCGAAGCGCGAGGTGGGGAAGACGCCGAGCAGTTCGCCTTCCTTCGTCGACTGCGGCATCGGCAGCTTCATGTAGGCGACCGCGCCGAGCGGAATGACCTTGGTGTCGATCGCGATCGAGCGGCCCGGCGTGAGCGGCTGGTCGATCGTGCCGAAGGGCTGGCCGTCGTCCGGCAGCTCGACGATTTCGAAGAAGACGTAGCGCGGGTTCTGGGCGATCAGCCAGCCCTCGCCCTCGGGATGCTCCGTCAGGTAGTCGCGGAGCTTGTCGTGCGTGATCTCGGCGCGCGACATCGCGCCGGAGCCGACGACCGCCAGGCCGACGCTCTTGTACGGCAGCGCGTTGTTCGCCGCGTATTTCGCGAGCATCTTACGGCCGTCGGGGAGTTCCAGGATGCCCGAGCCCTGGATGTGGAGGTCGAGGCGGTCGAACTGGTTGGCGAGCCAGGCGACCTCCAGCTTCTTGCCCTGCAGGATCTTCCGCACATCGATGTCGCGCCGCTCGAAGTAGGGCACGAGCTTGCCGTCTTGGACGCGGCCCAAGATCGACTCGCCCTTCCACTTCGGGTTGAACGCGGCCATGTCGACGTCGACCATGTCCGAAGGCTTCTTATAGAGCGGATACGGGTACTTCTTCGAGTGCTTGAGGCTCGCCGGCAGCACCGGCTGGTAGTAGGAAGAGAACACGACTTTGCCCGCCCCGTCGCTGCCGACGGACTCGAAGAGATCGAAATCGCGCTTGAGGCGCTCCTCGAGGGCGGCGGGGTCCTTCGTCTCGCGCACCGCGTCGACGATCGCGCGCACGGTCTCCGAGAGGAGCCCCTGCCCGACCTCGACGTCGCCCACGCGGAAGAACTTCTTCTCGCCCTTGAACTTCTCGAGATACTTGAGCGACTTCTCGGCCGCGCGGGCGAGGCTCTTGGCGTCGAGCTCGTCTTGAATCGGCGGCCACTCGGAGAGCTCGAGCCGGCGCAGGCCCGGCCCGGAGGGGGCGGCGGTCGAGACCGCCACCGCCGTCGTCGTGGACGCGGCGACCGGAGCGGTCGCGGCCTTGGCGGGTTCGGGACACGGCTGCGGCTGAGGCTGCATGCCCGCGCAGCCGCACGCCCCCGCGACCGCCGCCAGGGAGCCCCAACGCGAAAAGAGTTTCACGGGCCGCATTATATTAGAATCGCGCTGTGAACGGGGAGCGCCTGCGCCGTAAGGTCGTCGCGCTGGCCGGCGCCATCGGGGAGCGCAACCTCTTCGTTCCCGAGGCGCTCGCCGGGGCGCGCGACTGGCTGAAGGCCGAGCTCTCCCGGGCCGGCTACGAGCCCGAGCTCCAAGGCTGGAAGGTCGGCAAGCACCAGGTCCACAACGTGATCGCCGAGCGTCCCGGGACCGATCCCGCGGCCCCGGCGCTCATCCTCGGCGCCCATTACGACACCGCGCGCGGCCCGCCCGGCGCCGACGACAACGCCAGCGGCGTCGCCGCGCTCCTGGCCGTCGCCGAGGAGCTCCGCGACAAGCCGATTCGCGCCCCGGTCCGCTTCGTCTTCTTCGCCAACGAGGAGCCGCCCTTCTTCCAGACGATCGACATGGGCTCGTGGCGCTACGCGCAGGAAGTAAAGCGCCGGGGCGACCGCGTTCTGGGAATGATCTCGCTCGAGATGCTCGGCTTCTACGCCGACGAGCCCAAGAGCCAGTCCTATCCGCCGCTGGTGAACCTGTTTTATCCGAACACGGGGAACTTCATCGCGCTCGTGGGCGACATGAAGTCCGTCTCGTTCGTGAAGCGCGTGAAGGCGGCCATGTCGGGCTTCCCCGTCGAGTGCGCCTGCCTCCCGCGCTGGGTGCCGGGCATCGACTTTTCCGACCACTGGTCCTTCTGGGAGTCCGGCTTCCCCGCGGCGATGCTCACCGACACCGCCTTCTACCGGAACTCCCACTACCACTGCGGCACCGACACCCCCGAAAAGCTGGACTATGTCCGCCTCGCGTCGCTGACCGGGACGATCGCCCGGGCCGCGCTCGACTTGGCGAAGTAGGCTACTTCTCGAGCGCCGTGTAGGAGGGGTCCCAGCGGGAGGGGGCTCGCTCGGGAAGTTCGGACAGCCGCGAGAGATACTCCGCGACCGCGAGGTCGCCCCTTTTCGCGGCCGCGAGTTCTCCGAACAACTGACGCGCGTCGGGAAGCTCGCCCGCGCGGTAGGCCGCGACCGCTTTCTCCCACGTGCCGAGCCAGACCGGAGGCTCGCCGGCCTCGCCCATCAGCTCGAACACCTCGACGGGCGCGTGGCGGCCTTTGACGCGCACCAAATCGATCGGCCGGTGCAGAAAGCCCGGGCCGGCCTTGTCCTTCGTGTCGGCGGAAACCAGAACCGGGCAGCCGTAGTGCTTGGTCAGGCCCTCGAGCCGGGACGCCAGGTTCACCGCGTCGCCGATGACCGTGTACGACCACCGGTTCTCGGAGCCGAGCGTTCCGGCGACCGCGGGCCCCGTGTTCAAGCCGATGCCGGTCTCCCACGGAGAGAGCTTGCGCGCGGCGCGGTCGGCGTTGAGCGCGAGCAGCGCTTTGCGCATCGAAAGGGCCGCGCGCTGCGCGTTGGCGGCGTCCTCGGGATGGGTGACGGGCGCGCCGAAGAGGGCCATGATCGCGTCCCCGATGTACTTGTCGATGACGCCGCGCCGCTCCTCGATGGACTTCGACATGCGGCCGAAGTACTCGTTGAGCTCGGCGACGAGCCGGGGGGGGTCGAGCTCCTCCGAGATCGTGGTGAAGCTCCGGACGTCGGAGAAGAGGACGGTCACGAGCCGTTCTTCGCCGCCTAGGTTGATCTCGCCGCGCTTGAGCAGCTCGTCCGCGATCTCCTTTGAAACCGCTTTGCGCAGGACGGAACGGATCTTCTCCTTCTCCTGGAGTCCCGCGACCATCGAGTTGAAGGCGTCGCCCAGCTGTCCGACCTCGTCGCGGGAGCGCACCTGGACGCGGACGCCGTAGTCGCCCTCGGCGAGCTTGCCCGTCGCGGCGGAGAGCTCGCGCATCGAGGCGGTGACGGAGTCGGCGATCGCGTAGCCGATCACGAGGGTCAGCGCCAAGGCGGCGATCGCGAGCATCGCGAGCACGCGCTGGAGCTGGCGGAGCGGCTCGATCGACTCGTCCCACGAGAGCTGGAGATACGCCTTCACGTCGCGGTCCACGGGCACGGCCAACACGAGTTCCTGGCGGCCCGGCTCGCCCAGGATGACCGGGTCGGGAGACTCCCCGAGGGAGGCCAGGCGGTCGAGAGGCAGGCTCCGCCGCTCGGGCAGCGTCGTGGCGACGATCGCCTTGGCGGTCGCGAAGGTGACGCCCGAGTGCGTCTGGCGCTTGAGCTCGTCGGCGAGCCCTTTGTCGACGCGAAAGCCCGCGACCAAGACGCCGATGACGTCCGGCGCGCGGACGGCGGCGGCGGTGAACTGGTAGACGTCGTCGCCCACGAGCTCGACGAAGGCGCCGGCGCCGTCGTCGAGCGCGGCGCGGACCGCGGGGCGCCCGGAGACGTCCTTGCCGCGCTTGAGCGTCCGGCTGGTGTCGGCGTAAAGCTTCCCCTCGTCGTCGGTGATCCAGACGGTGTCGGCGCCGATGCGCTCCTTCAAGCTGACGGCGTTGGAGGCGATCGTGGCGGCGTCGCGCGTGCCGATCGCCTGCTTGAAGGCGAAGTCTCCGGCCAGGAGTCCGGTCGCGACCGCGAGCTGCTTCTCGCGCAGGCGCAGCGTCGCCTTGAACACCTCGCGGGAGACCTCGAGCTGGTTTTTGACCTCGCGTTCGACGGAGGAGGTCTGGCGGCGGCTGACGATGGAAAGCGTGGCGAGGAGGACGGTCGCGGACAGCGCGAGGAACGCCCCGAGGAGCTTGAGGCGGAACGGGAGGAAGAGCGGTTTTTCGTTAATAGCTGTTATACGAGACCGGGCGCTTTTTCCGGCTGTCGAGCTTCATCGGCAGCTTCCACTCGGCCTTGGCGCCCTCGGCGACCTCGACGGTCTTGCGCGTGGCGCCGGTTTCGCCGCGGAGGCGTTCGTGGAAAACCTCGAGAGTCACGCTTTTCGCGCCCGCGGGCGCTTCCAACTCGGCGGCGCCTTTCGCGTCGGTCTTGGCGAAGACGGGATTGGGGAGCACGAGGATGATCCCGTTCATCCAGTCGTGGATGCTGCAGCCGAGCTTCACGACGCCGGGCGTCTCGAAGGTCACCGGGTCGGCCGGCTTTCCTTTATAGAGGGGGAGATCGAACTTCTTGACCTCGGAGAACGAGTAGATCTGGTGGTGGATCGCGTCCTTATTGGGGAAGGTGACCTTGCCGCCCACGAGGACCGGCAGGACGTGGGGGACGAACTCCTGGTTCACCTGGTCCATGATGTAGGGCGCTTCGGGGACCTCGTATTTGCCCGGCTTCTCCTCGACGAGGTAGACCACCGCGTCGGCGGCGGGGGTGCCGTATTTGTCGCCGACGACGACCTTGATCTTGGCGGCAAAGGCCGGCGCGGCCAGGGAAAACGCGAGAATCGCGGAGAGAAGCGTCATGCCCGGAGTTTGCCCCGAGTTCGGCCCGGCGTCAAGGCTCGGGGACTCGACAGGCCCCGGAGCCCGCCTTATACTCGACCCAGTCCCTCGGGAGGACCATGCTGCAGATCGACAAGAAGCCGCTGAGCCCGGACCTGCTCCGGAAGATGGACGCGTATTTTCGAGCCGCGAACTACCTTTCCGTCGGCCAGATCTACCTGTTCGACAACCCGCTCTTGAAGAAGAAGCTCACGCGCGAGCACGTGAAGCCGCGCCTGCTCGGGCATTGGGGCACCACGCCGGGCCTGAACCTCCTCTACGTCCACCTCAACCGGCTCATCCAGGAGAACGACCTCAACGCGCTGTTCATCACCGGCCCGGGCCACGGCGGGCCCGCGCTCGTCGCGAACACCTATTTGGAAGGAACCTACAGCGAGGTCTACCCGATGATCTCGCAGGACGAGGAGGGGATGAAGCGGCTGTTCACCCAGTTCTCGTTTCCGGGAGGCATCCCGAGCCACGTGGCGCCGGAGACGCCGGGCTCGATCCACGAAGGCGGCGAGCTCGGCTACGCGCTCGCGCACGCCTACGGCGCGGTCTTCGACAACCCGGACCTGCTCGCGGTCTGCGTCGTGGGCGACGGCGAGGCCGAGACCGGCCCGCTGGCCGGCAGCTGGCACTCGAACAAGTTCCTCAACCCCGCGCGCGACGGCGCGGTGCTGCCGATCCTGCATCTCAACGGCTACAAGATCGCCAACCCCTCGTTCTTGGCGCGGCTTCCCGACGAGGAGCTCGACGCCCTGTTCACCGGCTACGGCTACGAGCCGTACCTAGTCGAGGGCGACGACCCCATAAAAGTCCACCAGCTTCTCGCCGCCGCGCTCGACGCGTGCGCGGCGAAGATCCGCAAAATCCAGGCGGTCGCTCGAGGCAAGGGACTGAAGGACCGCGCGCGTTGGCCGATGATCGTGCTGCGCACGCCGAAGGGCTGGACGGGCCCGAAGGTCGTCGACGGAAAGATCTGCGAGGGCTCGTGGCGCTCGCACCAGGTGCCGCTCGGCGAGATGGACAAGCCCGAGCACGTGCGGATCCTCGAGGATTGGCTCAAGAGCTACAAGCCCGCCGAGCTCTTCGACAAGACGGGCCGGCTCAAGCCCGAGTTGGCCGAGCTCGCGCCGAAAGGCGACAAGCGCATGGGCGCCAACCCCCACGGCAACGGCGGCCTGCTGACGAAGGATCTCCGCATGCCCGACTACCGCTCGTACGCCGTCCAAGTGCCCGGGCCCGGCGCCTCCGAGGCCGAGGCGACGCGGGTGCAGGGCGGCTTCATCCGCGACGTGATCAAGCTGAACAAGACCCATTTCCGCGTGTTCGGTCCCGACGAGGTCGCGTCCAACCGGTG
>JACRDR010000287.1 GCA_016212845.1 Elusimicrobiota bacterium | reverse complement strand
CTCCATCTTGGACGCCGCCGACGGCATCATGGTGGCGCGAGGCGACCTCGCGGTCGAGCTCACCGCCTCCGACGTGCCGGTCGTGCAGAAGCTCCTCGTCGGCAAGGCGAACGAGGCCGGCAAGCTCGTCATCGTCGCCACGCAGATGCTCGAGTCGATGATCAACCACCAGCACCCGACGCGCGCGGAGGCCTCCGACGTCGCCAACGCGATCTTCGACGGCGCCGACGCGGTCATGCTCTCCGGCGAGACCGCGGTCGGCCTCTACCCGGTCGCGGCGGTCAAGACGATGAGCCAGATCATCGCCAAGGCCGAGAGCTCCGCCTTCGCCTACCGCGGCAGCCCGAAGGGCTTGGCCGACGATCCGGAGCGCGGCGGACACGCGCACGCGCTCGCGATGGCCGCGCGCGCCTGCCTCGAGGAAGCGCACGCCAAGGCGGTCGTCGTCTTCACGCTCACCGGCTGGTCCGCGCGCATCATGGCGAAGTACCGCCCGCCCGTGCCGATCTACGCGCTCACGCCGGACAAGAAGGTCCTCGACCAGCTCGCGCTGCAGTGGGGCATCGTGCCGCTGCTCGCCCCGCTGGACAAGTCGACCGACCGCATGATCTCCCGGGGAGAAAAAATCATCCTCGCCGACGGCCGCTTGAAGCGTGGGGACATCGTCCTCGTCACCGCCGGCGGCACCGCCAAGCACCGCGCCAGCAACATGATGAAGGTGCTCCCGCTCGGCAAGACGTACTAGCTCGTCTATTTAATCTACCAGACCAAGTCGGTGCAGGGGCCGTAGTAGAGCTCCTGGCCGTCGACGGCGCTGAAGGCGACGCATTTCCTCGGCTGCGCGGTGTCGATCGAGTCGGTGGCCACCCAAAAGGTCTTGCCCTTGAGCGGGGCGAACTTCTTCGCCTTCGACTCCATCGTCCGCAAATAGAGGTGGACGTAGCAGCCGGAGGTGTGGGAGACGCCCCGCTTAACCGCCGCCTCGGCCGCCTTGTCGCTGTCGAAGCTCATTTCGGAGAGGCACGTACCGTTCGGCGTGTTCTTGGCGGGCCTCCGGTCTCGCGACGACCAGACGCCCAACGGCTGCAGGCAGTTCGGCTGGTCCATCCCGTAGTCGCCCGCCGCGTCGCAGCGCGAGACCTCTTGGTACCACTGCTGCCGGGGCGACTTGAACCAGAACGAGAAATTGTCGAAGTAGTACTCGACGTCCTTGCGGTCGCGGCCCCAACCCACGCCCGCGGTGTAGCCGCAGCCCATATGGACCTCCGCCCCGATCAGACAGGCGTCCTGCGCGAGATCGACCTTGGCGCGCTGGAGCGCCTGCACCACGAGCGACTGGCTGGTCTCCGGCGAATGCTTGCGCGCCGTGTCGGCCAACGCCGGGGCGGCGAACAGAAAAGCGGCCGCGAGCACGGTCACGCCCCTAGGATGCCCCGGGCCTTGACGGGGCGCAAGGCCGGGCGTACCGTAAGTCCGTGCCCGCCTGTCCCGCCTGCGTCTCGTCCGCGCTGACCGAGCTCGCCGACAAGTCCGGCGTCGCCTTCGACTGCTGCGGCAAATGCCGGGGCGTGTGGCTCGACGGGGGGGAGCTCTCCCAGCTCCTGGGCAAGCCCTTCCCCGAGGCGCTCTTATCCGCCAAGGACGGCGAGCGGAAATGTCCCCGCTGCTCCAAGCCGATGCAGCGCGGGGGCTTCATCAACCCCGCGCTCGTCGTCGACCGCTGCGCCTACTGCAGCGGCCTCTGGCTCGACGCCGCGGAACTGAGAGTCGTGCGCAAGATCCTGGGCGTCATACATGAGACCGACGCCGAGAAAGCGGCTCCCGCCGCCGCCCCGCTCGAGCCTCCCAAGCCGCAGCCCAAGTGGGAGTCGCCGCCCGCGCCCGCGCCCGCGCCCGGACCTTATCTCGGCGCGCTGCCCACGACCGGCGGCCAGCCCTTCGCGGACGGCAGTTGGAAGTACCACGGCGGCTGGTGGCTGATCGCCGGCCTCGGCGCGGCCTTCTACGGCTGGAAGCGGCACTCCGAATGGAAGGCGATCACCGACGCGGGCGTCACGTTCGGCAAGGATCCCGGCTGGATCGCGCTCGCCGGCGCCGTCATGCTCCTAGTCGGCCTCGGGTTCTTGATCGTCCAGCCGGCCGACTCGACCGAGTTCTACACGACGCTTTTCAAGAGCCTGCTCTCGTCCCGCTCCCACCGCTACCACCGCCGCTGCCGCCACAGCTGGTACGACGACACGCCTCTGATCTAGGGAACTTTCCGGCCCGCCCGTTGTCTCAAGGGCATGCATCCCTACGAAAAGCTCGAGGACATGAAGGTGGCGTCTCCGTGCTCGGCCAAGTGGAGCGACATGAAGGGCGACGACAAGGTCCGCCATTGCGATCTGTGCGGGCTCAACGTCTACAACCTCTCGGCCTTGAAGCGCAAAAACGCCGAGGAGCTGATCCAAAAGAAAGAAGGCCGCCTTTGCGTGCGCTTCTACATGCGCTCCGACGGCACCGTGCTCACCGCCGACTGCCCCGTGGGCCTGCGCAAGGTCCGCATTCGCCTCGCCAAGTGCGTCGGGGCGCTCGTCGCCCTGCTCGCCATCGTCGGCCTGGGCGCGTGGGCCCGCCGGACGTCGCGCTTCCTCGGGCTCGAGCCCGAACTCTCCCGTCCTCTGATGGGCGACGTGATGATGGGCGCGCTGCCCGCCGCGCGCTAGCGCCGGCCGGCGAAGTAGTAGCGCAGGCCGACCGCACCGTCTAAGTCGATCGCGTTATTCGCGTTGACTTTGAGCACCGGCGCGAGTTCCACGAAGAGCTCGGTCGGAGTGCGCGCCAGCCAGTAGGAAAGGCCGACCGGACCCCGGAAGCCGAACTCGAGATCGTCGTCTTCGCGGTTGCGCAGCCGCAGGCCGACGCCCGCGTAGCCGCCGAGCTTGCCCGCCTTCGGCTCCGGGAACACGTCCCAGGCGTGCCACAGATAGTCCCCGTGGATCGCGAGGTTCCCGTTGTAGCCCAGCGCGGCGTCCACCGCCTGCGTCTTCGAGGTCCAGAACTTGGCCGTGACGCCGGTAGGCGCTCCGATCATGCCTCCCAGCCCGAACTCCCCTCGGGACTGAGCGAAAGCCGGGGCGAAAATCCCCGGAACCAGCAGGGCGGCGAGGATTAGCGTTTTCATGGCCCAAATTATAACTCCGCGTGAAATTTCTGTGGTGACGGGTGCGTGACCGCCGTGACGACCCCGTGACGCCTCTCGTAGAAAAGCCGGAACGGCATTTGATACGATCCGTCGCGGAGATGACTCCCTACTCGGTCGTGCTCGTGACCGTCCCCGACGCCAAAACCGCCGACCGCATCTCCCAAGAGCTCGTCGAGCGCAAGCTCGCGGCCTGCGTCAACCGGGTTTCAGGCCTCCAATCGCGCTACCGGTGGGAAGGCAAGATCGAGACCGCCCAAGAGCTGCTCTTGATCGCCAAGACGCGGACCGCGCTCATCCCGGAATTTTCCTTGGCGGTCAAGTCCCTGCACCCCCACTCGGTCCCCGAGATCATCGCCCTGCCGATCGGCGACGGCTACGCTCCGTACTTAAATTGGATCGGAGCGAACACGCAGTTCGCCTCGGGCGAGGCGTGACGGACCGCCGAACCGCCCGCGTCGACTCCCTCCGCGACGAAGCGCGCGGCGTCCGCTCCTTTCGGCTCCGCTTGGACGAAAAGCTCGACTTCATCCCGGGCCAATTTCTGAGAGTCCGATTCCCCGGCGAGGAAGAGTGGCGCGACTACTCCATCGCCTCCGCGCCCCCGGCCGACGGTTTCGTGGAGATCGCGCTCAACAAAGCGGGCAAGTTCACCGAGCGCCTCTTCGGCCTGACGGTGGGGGAAACGCTCCAAGTCGAAGGCCCGATGGGGGAATGGATCTACCGCGACGAGGGCAAGCCGGTCGCGCTCGTCTCCGGCGGCACCGGCATCACCCCGTTCCGCTCGATGGTCGCCTACCTGTTGTCCAAGGGCCTGCCGCACCCGGTCTCCGTGATCTACTCCGCCCGCACGCCCGCCGACATCGTCTTTAAAAACGACCTCGCGGAGTTCGCCCAGCGCGGGGTGAACGTCGTCGTGACGATCACCCGCCCGCAAGACCTGGCCCCCGCCGACCGCTGGGACGGCCCCACCGGCCGCATCACCGCGGAGCTGGTCGCGAAAGCCGCGGACCTCGACCGCTCCGTCGTCTACCTCTGCGGCCCCGGCCAATTCGTCCGGGCGCTCAAGGACGCCCTCCTCCTTCGCGGCGTCCCCGCCGCCCGCCTGCGCTTCGAGCTCTGGGGCGCATGAGACCTCTCATCCTCGCCTCCGCCTCGCCCCAGCGCAAAAAGCTCTTGAAAGAGCTCCGCATCCCTTTCAAGATCGTCCCGTCAAAAGTCGACGAGAACTCCAAAGAGACGAACCCGAGAAAGCTGGTGGCGCAGCTCTCCCTCAAGAAAGCCGAAGAGGTCGCCCGAAAGAGACCCCATTGCCTCGTCCTCGGCGCCGACACCGTCGTCTGGTGCGCCGGAAAAATCCTCGGCAAGCCCGAAGATAAAAACGACGCCAAGCGCATCTTGGGCGGCCTCAACGGCAAATGGCATCGCGTCTACACCGGCGTCGCCTTGGTCGACGCCCAAACCGGCAAAGCCTGGAAGGAAGTCGCGGTCAGCCGGGTGAAAGCGCGAAAACTGCCCGACGAAGACATCGAACGCCTTTCCGCCAAGCACATGGACAAGGCCGGCGCCTACGCGGTCCAAGACAAGGACGACCCCTTCATCGAAAAGATCGTCGGCGCCTACGACAACGTCGTCGGCCTCCCGCTGACTTCCGTCCGCCGCCTGCTCAAGCGCGTGGCGCGAGGCCGATGAAAGAACCCTTTCTTACCTGGCTCGTGGACTGGCTCACGAAGCCCGGACTGGCGCGCCTAAAGTCCCGCTTTCAGGCGGGCCACGCGAGCTTCGTAACGGCCCGAGTCGAGTCCGCCAAAAACGTGCCGGAACAAGGAAGGATGTACTCGCACTACAAGCTGGCCGCGGGCCCCGTGCACCGGGGCGCCGCGGGGCTCGCCGAGCTGCGGGAACACTACGAAAAAGCCGGGGGACTATTAGCCTCGCTCTCCTGCACCTTCTGCCGCCACGAGTTCGTGGTGAGCGTCCCTCACGGAAGAGACCCTCTGTTCTTACCCAACGCGACCGGCAGCGCCTCAGGCTACCCGGCTTCGTATTCCGCCGACTGGTTCCGCCTCTGGCACCCCGACTGCCCCGGCGAGCCGGAACTCTCGTGCCCGCACTGCGAAAATTCCGGAAGACCGGAGTTCCGCCTGCTTTAATATGACCCCATTCCGAGCGATATCCGCCGCAAGACTCGCCTACGTCCTCCTAGGGATCGCCGTCCTATTAAGATCCGCCGGCATGGAACAAGGCCTAATCCCCGCCGTCGTCGGCCTCTCGATAGCCATGGAGATCGTGGCCCTAGCCGCCTTGAAACCCCAAGGCTTCGGCCCTCTGATCCTAGCCGCCTTCCTAACCGTCGACACCGCCTGGCTAGGCGCGAGCGCCCTCTTCTGCAAAGCCCCCGCGGTCGACACGTTACTATTCGGCCCGGCCGTCCTAGCCGGAGTAGGCACAACCCTAGCCTCAGCCGCCGCCGTCGGCGCGATCGCCTCGATCCTCCAGTCCGTCACCTCGGTCGCGGTAGGGGGAGACGTCCTAGCCGCGATCCTGACCTCCACCCTGCTCCCGATACTCGCCGCCGGCACCGCATTTTCAATCGATCTCGAAAGACGAGAAAAGCTCTCGAGACTCAGAGCCACCCTAGGCTCGCTCCGACGCATGCAGATCGGCGAACTCTTCCCGCACACCCTCTTCCAAGTCAGAGAGTACATGACCTCCGTAACCTCGGTCGCCGAAGCCCTCTCCCTCCAAGCCCAAAACACCCCGCTAGCCGAAAAAATGGGCAGACTCCGAGCCCTAGTCCAAGAGTGCAACGCCAAAATCGGAAGACTCATGGACACGATGCGCGCCAGAGCCACCGCCAGAAGAGCCGCCGCCCCCGAACCCTTCCAACTAGCGGACGCCTTAGACGAAGCCGCCAAAGCCGCCACCGAACTCCACGGAGCGGGACAAGTAACTGCGATCGTAAGATGCGAGCAAGTCCCACCGCTCTCTCACGACCGAGCCACCGTCCGAGACCTAATCCTAACCGTAGCCCTAAACGCCAGCGAAGCCCTAGGCCCCAAAGGCGGCACCATCTACCTAGAAGGCAAAATGGCCGACAAGCTCGTCGAAGTCTCCGTCTCCGACGACGGCGGCGGCATCCGAGACGAACTCCTAGGCGAAGTCTTCAACCCCTTCTTCACCACAAAGGAAACCCAAGGCGGCCTAGGCCTAGGCCTCAGCATGGCCAGACGAATCGCAAGAGAAATGGGGGGAAACCTAGACCTAGCCACCGACGGCTCCAGAACCGTAGCCAGAATCTCCTTCCCAACCGACGCCGGCCTCCCCCAAGTCTTCACCGGCGACTCCACCTGGGCCAGCCGAAGAGGAAGCGCAGGCAAATAGTGGACCTCGACCCAACCACTCTCTCTCCCGCGGAGAGATACGGCCTCCTAATCGGCCTAATCCAACCCCGCCCCATCGCCTGGGTCTCCACAATAGACAAGGAGGGAAAACCCAACCTAGCCCCGTTTTCTTTCTTCACCGGCATCACCGGCAGCCCCATGACCGTCGCCTTCTGCCCCGCCAATCACAGAGACGGAAGAAAGAAGGACACTCTCTCGAACATCGAAGAAACCAAAGAATTCACCATCAACATCGTCCCCGAAAACTTAGCAGAGAAGATGAACCAAACCTCCGCCGAATACCCTCCCGGCACCAGCGAATTCCAAGAAGCCGGCCTAACCCCCGTCCCCTCATCAAAGGTAAAACCCCCACGCGTAAAAGAATCCCCCGCCCATCTCGAATGCAAACTCAACCAAATCGTGCGAGTAGGCGAAGGCCCACTAGCCGGCAACCTAGTAATTGGCACCGTCGTCTTCGTCCAAGTCTCCGACGCCATCTTCAAGGATGGCAAAGTCTCGCACCGCAACCTCAAAGCCATCGGCCGCCTAGACGGCTCCTGGTACACGCGCACCCAAGACTCCTTCGAACTCCCACGTCCCCGCCTCAAGTAACCACCCACGCCAGCCCCATATCTCGAAAGGCACCCCCCGCGGCCGCCACCACAACCTCCGGAGCCTTTGAGAACTGGCAAATATCAGGATTTTCCTTATAATCGCCAAAAGGTAAAATCGCGACAGAATAGGCTGTCAGCCTAATCACTAGTTAGGCATACAAGAAATGGAGAGCCGAAGAATCAGCCGCAAGCGAGCCAGAGAATGAAGAGTGCGGTGTTGCTACTGGGTGGGTTATTGATAATCGGGTGCGCGGGCTTGCGCCCCCGAGATGCTCAATGCCTCGCTTCATCTAAAATGAGAGTCGTTGCATTCTGGGAGGACGGAGTCGTTGCCGACTTGTGCCCCACTGAATTTCCGAGTTTTTACCGAGATGCCTTTGAAGCCTGCAGTGCCGAAGGGAGTCGGGTGTTTCTTCCTGTGAAATCCGCCGAAAATAATTATGTTGACGACCAAAAAGTAACCCTAACAGACGACCATTGTTTTGCGGAGGACGGCGTCCTCACCTACCAACCGGATAAACAGAGCCAAAAAGTGCTTGAACAGCTCATCAAGAATGAGACGGGATTGGACATAGATGTTGGCGATTCTACGAGACGAATACGAAAGTTGAAAATAATCAAATCGAAAGGTTAATCCGGATTTCTCGCTAAATCATATTCCAGGCTGTTGACATTAGGCACACAACGTACTACACTTTGATGAAGGCCATTCGTTGGGACTCCAAGAAGAACGAATGGCTCCAGGCAGCCCGGGGCGTGGGGTTTGAGCTTGCTGCGTTAAAGATCGCTACGGGCGAGGTCCTCGATATCGTTGAGCATCCAAACAAAGGCCGCTATCCACACCAGCGCATGTTTATTCTTGAATTCAGCGGCTACGCGCATCTGGTCCCTTTTGTAGAGACTGAGGACGAGATTTTCCTCAAAACTATCATCCCCAACAGGCAGGCTACGAGGCGTTATCTGGGCGGAGGGGAGAAATGAGCAAACGAACCAATGAAGAAAAGGAGCTCTCTCGCTCGTATGAGCGGGGAGAGTGGAAGCCGATCGCCAACCGGAAGGCCGAGGTTCGCCGATATCAATCGTATGCTCGAGATGCTCTTCAGAAAAGCAAACGAATAAATATTCGCCTGTCGCCTCAGGATCTCGAGGGGATGCAGCAGCGTGCGGTGGAGGAGGGCATCCCCTATCAGACCTTGGTTGCAAGCATTATCCACAAATTCGTCACAGGGCGGCTTGTCGAACGCGGGGCCTAACGTCGGCTAGAACCGGCGGCTTCTTCGGCTGACTCGCCCCATCCCTTCGATTGGAAAAGCCGTTGAAAAATAAGGGGTTGGAGGGTATATTGGGGGGGTGGACTCGGGTAAGCCGCCCGACGGGGAGTCGCTGCCATTCCTAATTCCGCTTGGGCCGGAGGGGGAGGGGAGTTTGCATACGCCGGCTCCGGTGTATCGGAGTTCGGAGCCTAAGGTTGTCGACGAGACTAGTCCGCCGGTGGTGCCGCCTCGGGCTCGGCCGGTTGAGCCTTTAGTCATACTGGATCCTCTCGGGAATCCTTCCACTCAGCCGCCGCCTTTTGGGGCTAAGCCGCCGCCGGTACCCGATGTGGGCGGGTTTGAAGCGGCGTTCCTGCCTAAGCCGGTCGAGAATAAGCCTTTTACGCCGCCTTCGGTGGAGCCGGTGGCGAAGGCGCCGGATGCGCCGTTTGAGGCGCCCAGTTTGGATGCGCCGGTGAAGGCGACCTTGCCGGCGGTGAAGTCGATGTCGATGCCGTCGACGACGGCTGCGTTCCAGGCGCCTGCCGAGGGGCCGGCGGCGGGGACATTCCAGTTTGGCGGGCCGCCGGCGCCGGCGCCGTTTACGCCGAAGATAGAGGATAAGCTGCCGCTTACTTCGCCGCCTCCTCCGGTTCCGGCGGCTCCGCCTAAGCCGGTGGATCGGAACGCGGCGCTTAGGCAACCGCATACCGCGCCGCCGATTCGGCTGCCGGGGAATGCGGCGCCGAAGGCGACGCCGATTCCGGGGTTGCCCGCGGCGGCACCTGTTGCGGCGCCGGTTGTGCCGCCGAAGGCGGCTGCGGCGGCGGTGCCGGTGGAGCCGTTTGGTTCGCTGGGGTTTGTGCAGTTGGCGGAGCAGGCGGGGTTGTTTGTTTTGTCGACGAAGACGGTTTTGGAGCGGTTTAAGAGTTCGCCGCAGCCGCCGGTTTGGCTCTTGCTGGCTCATGGGTTGGCTTGGGCGGCGGCTTCGATGGTGATACGGGCGGGACTTGGTTACGGGAAGGCTTCGGCTTTGTTGGGGACGATCGTGGCGCCGAAGTTGGGGACGGCGTTTGCGATCGGGTTGGTGGTCGCTTCCATTGGGCTGATGATCGGGGCGGCGATCGTGCATGGGCTTGGGAAGTTGTCGGGCGGGGCGGCGCCTTTTGGGCGTGCGCTTCTTACGATTTCATTGCTGGCTCCGCTGTCGGCGTTGAGTGCGGCGCTTTCGCCCATCGAGGCGCTTTGGTGGGCGCCTTTTGTGCTTTCGATGTGGCTGATCGGGCGGGCGATCGTTTCGTTTTATGCGGCGCCGGTTTGGCAGGCGGGGATCGTCGTCGGCGGAGCGGCTTTGTTCGGCGGGGTTTTGCAGTACGCGGGGCATCGAGCGGCGATGAATATACGCCAGGCGGCGGAGGCGGTGGCGCCTTTGTCGGCGGCGGCGGCGGCGGCTTCGGGGACGACGCCGGGGCTCGCGGCGTCGGGGCCTGGCGGGGCGTTGACCGCGGAGCAGGCGGCGGTTTTGGAGCAGCTCAAGAGCGCGGGGGCGATACCGCCGCCGGGGGGCACGCAGCCTTCGGGGCTCGAGATGCTCAATGGGGCGGCTTCGGCGGGGGAGGGCACTCCGCCGGGAGAAGAGAGGGCGGTGCTGCCGCCGTTTTTGATGCCGATGACGCCGGCGCTGGGTCGGCAGCCGACGCCCGAGGAGATTCAGCAGCTCAAGGGGGCGGGGGCGCAGGCGATACAGAGGGCGACCGCGGTGCTCGACGATCCGAAGATGACGGACGGGATGTCGGAGCAGCAGAAGGAGCAGTTTAGGCAGGCGCGCGGCTCGTTGGACGCGATGATGAAGGCGGCGCAGACGGGGCAGAAGCCGTCGGCGGCGCAGACGCAGCAATTGATGCAGAGTTTGCAGCAGATGATGCAGTCGGCGACCGTGGCGCCGCAGCAGCAGGCCTCTCCGAGAAAACGACGTCGACGTAGAGTTCCTACCTCCGACGAGCAGTAGCCCCGGCCCCGGCCTCTTTCCTATAATCACGCCGTGGCCTCACTCCCGCCGTGGCTGAAGGCAAGACTGCCTTCGGGCGAGAACTACGAGCGCATCAAGACGCTGTCCGCCGATCTCGGCCTGCACACGGTCTGCGAGGAAGCGCGCTGCCCCAATTTGGGGGAATGCTGGAGCGGGGGGACCGCGACGTACATGGTGTTGGGCGATTCCTGCTCGAGAGGCTGCCGCTTCTGCTCGGTGGCGGCCCTGACGTCTTCTCTTCCGCCGGATCCCGAGGAGCCTCTTAAGCTCGCTCGTTCTATTTCGGCGCTGGGGCTGAAATACGTGGTGCTGACGACGGTGTGCCGGGACGATATGCCCGACCAAGGGGCGGCGCACGTGGCTTCTTGTATACGAGCGGTGCGCGAGCGGGTGCCGGGGATCATCGTGGAAGCGCTTTTGCAGGATTTCAGAGGGGATAAGGAGCTGCTTCGCGTGGCGATGTCTACCGGCGCGGAAGTGATCGCGCACAACGTCGAGACGGTGGAGCGATTGACCTCCGTGGTGCGCGATCGCCGCGCGGGCTACAAGCAGTCGTTGGACGTGCTCGCGGCGATCAAGGAGATCGACCCGAACCGGAAGTCGAAGTCGTCGTTGATGCTGGGGCTGGGCGAGACGCCCGCGGAAGTGGAGACGGCGTTGAAGGATCTGCGCTCGGCGGGCTGCGACATCGTCACGCTGGGACAATACCTGCGGCCCACGTCCGCGCCGCGGCATTTGCCCGTCGAACGCTACTTGCCGCCGACGGAGTTCGAGGCGTACGGCGAGCTCGCGCGCCAGTTGGGATTTCTTTACGTCGCGTCCGGACCTTTCGTGCGCTCGTCGTATAGGGCCGGAGAGCTGTTCATCCATGGACTGCTGAGGGGAACGCATGCCGATTAAGACCGTAGCCGAGAGCAAGACGGAGCGCCTCGAGATCCTCGCCGCCGACGGGACCTGGGATAAGGCCCTCGAGCCGAAGATCTCGCAGGAGAAGCTCCTCGAGATGTACCGCAAGATGGTGGAGATCCGGACCTTCGACGAGCGGGCGTACCGCCTGCAGCGCCAGGGCCGCCTCGGCACCTACCCGCAGATCCTCGGCCAGGAGGCGTCGCAGATCATCCCGTCCTTGTGCTTAAAGCCGAAGGACTGGCTGGTCCCGACGTATCGCGGCCAGGGCGCGTACTTCGCGAGAGGCATGCAGCTCCGCTACTCGCTCCTCTACTGGGGAGGCGACGACCGCGGCGTGAAGTTCCCGGAAGGCAACAACGACATGATCTTCTCGATCCCGGTCGGCAGCCACCTCACGCAGGTGGCGGGCCTGGCGTGGGCGGCGAAGATGCAGAAGCAGGGGCATTGCGCGCTGACCTATCTCGGCGACGGCACTTCTTCCAAAGGCGACCTCCACGAGGCGCTGACCTTCGCGGGGCAGTTCAAGCTCCCGGCGATCTACATCATCGAGAACAACCACTGGGCGATCTCGGTGCCCCGCGAGAAGCAGGCCGCGACCGTCACGCTCGCGCAGAAGGCGCACGGCTACGGCGCGGCGGGACTCCAGGTGGACGGCAACGACGCGCTAGCCGTATTCAAGGCGACGTTCGACGCGGTCGCCCGCGCGCGCAAAGGAGACGGCCCGACGGTGCTCGAGCTCGAGACGTACCGGCTCGGCCACCACACGACCGCCGACGACGCCACGCGCTACCGCTCGGAAGCGGAAGTCGAGGCGGGGACGAAGAAGGACCCGATCCTGCGCTTCAAGAAGTATTTGGAAGCCAAGAAGCTCTGGGACGAGGATCAGGAGCTGCGGCTCAAGAAGGAAGCGGAGGAGATGGTCAACGGGGAGATCGAAGCGTACGAGTCTTTCCCGGCGCCGAACCCGCTCAACATGTTCGCCAACAACTACGCGACCGCGCCGTGGAACCTCATCGAGCAGAGGCAGGAGTTGGAGGAGCTCGTGAAGGTGAAGCAGGCCCGCAAGGAAGTCGTCGAGCTTCCGCCGGTCGAAGGGAGGTTCCCGTGAGCGAGATCAATCTAGTCCAGGCGATCAACCAGGGCCTGCGGCAGGCGATGGAGGCGGACGAGCGCGTGATGGTGCTCGGGGAAGACGTAGGCCTCAACGGCGGCGTGTTCCGCGTGACGGAGGGGCTCCAGAAGCTTTTCGGCGCCGACCGCGTGGTCGACACGCCGCTGGCCGAGCTCGGCATCGTGGGCTCCGCCGTGGGACTCGCCGTGGGCGGCATGCGGCCGATCGCGGAGATCCAGTTCGACGGCTTCCTGCCGTCGATCATGGACCAGGTGATCTGCCACATGGGGCGCATCCGCAACCGCTCCCAGGGGCGCAACACCGTGCCGATGGTGCTGCGCGCGCCGCACGGAGGCTTGATCCACGCGCCGGAGCATCACTCGGAGTCGCCGGAGGCGTATTTCACGCACACGCCGGGGATCAAGGTCGTCGTCCCGTCGACGCCCTACGACGCGAAGGGGCTGCTGATGGCCGCGGTGCAGGATCCGGACCCGGTCGTGTACTTCGAGCCGAAGGCGCTTTATCGCGCCGCGAAGGGCGAGGTGCCGGACAATCCGTACGTGGTGCCGATCGGCAAAGCCCGCATCGCCCGCGAAGGCACGGACCTCTCGATCGTGACGTGGGGCGCGATGGTGCACACGGCGCAGAAGGCGGCCGAGCGCTTGGACGCCGAAGGGATCTCCGTCGAAATCCTGGATCTGCGCTCGCTGGCGCCGCTCGACATCGACGCGATCGTGGCCACCGCCGTAAAGACCGGCCGGGTCGTCGTCGCGCAGGAGGCGCCGAACACCGGCTCCTTCGCGGCGGAGATCAGCGCGCTCATCCACGAGCGGGCGATCCTCAAGCTTCAGGCGCCGGTCACCCGCGTGGGCGGCTGGGACATCCGCATGCCGCTCTTTCGGCTCGAGAAGTACTACGTGCCGGACGCCGACCGCGTCGTGATGGCGGTCAAGAAGACGCTGAGCTTCTAATGGCGACCTTCGAGTTCAAGCTTCCCGACATCGGCGAAGGCCTCATCGAGGGCGAGATCGTGAAGTGGCACGTGAAGGAGGGCGACGCCGTTACGGAGAACCAGCCGATCGCCAACGTGCTGACCGACAAAGCCGAGGTGGAGATCCCGAGCCCGAAGAACGGCCGGATCGCGAAGCTCCTGGCGAAAGAGGGACAGAAGGTCCCGGTCCACGCCACGTTTGTGATTATTGATGT
>JACRDR010000278.1 GCA_016212845.1 Elusimicrobiota bacterium | reverse complement strand
AGAATGACCGTGGCGCCAAGCCCCCCATGATCGTTCGATTCCTGAATCCTCTTTTGTTCCCTCACGAAAGTCACGGCCGCGAACGCGATCACGCACCCGACCACGATCAGGATGAAACGGGGGTTATTCCGGTAGAGGCCGACGAGCGATCCCGACAAGCTCGGCCGGAACGTGAAGCTGGGCGCGGCCTACCGCACGCCGTTCACCGTGCTGACGGGCGACGTCCACTTCCACAAGGCCCCGGACGGCTCGATGGACAAGACCTTCGTCATGGCGGCGGAGAAGTGGCTGCCGACGCTGCTCCACGGCAGCTTCGGCGTCCGCGGCTCGCTCGGCTTCGGCTCGCGCGACTATCGCGTCCTGACCACGGGCCTTTCTTATAAGATCCACCGCATGCAGCTCGACTACGGCTTCGGCATGCCGCTGGGCTCCGTCTCCTCGACGTTCGGCAACCACCGCATGGGTCTCAGCTTCAAGTTCGGCCAGGCCCGCATGGCGGAGCCGAAGCTCTCCGAGGCGATCCTCGAGAACATGCGCGAGCTCGCCGAGGTCGGGTCGCCGGAGTTCCGGTACCAGGCCGAGGAGATGGCGCTCTACAAGCGGACCGCGCTGCAGGAGTTCGTGCGGCAGGCGACGCTGGACGCCTCCGCCGGCCGCTTCCTGGACGCGCAGCACAAGCTCGAGCAGGCCGAGGCGCTCAACCCGGCCGATAAGAAGCTCGTCGCGTCCGCCGAACGCGTCGGCACCGTGGCGAAGATCTTCCCCGAGGTGACGGGGCAACAGACCGACGCCGCGATGGCGGCGCTCTACGGCGGCGCGCTGGACTTCATGGCGGGCCGCGACCGCGACGCGTTCCGCAAGGTCGCCTACGCGCAGAGCCTCAACCCGAACGACGAGCGCTTCGAGGCCCTGCTGAAGGCGATGGAAGGCAAGGCCGGCGTGGCGCGCGGTCCGGAGGCCGCGACCGCGGGCCCGACGGCTCCGACGCTCGGCATGGAGAAGGTCGTCAGCGCCAACATGGCCCTCATGGAGGTCGCGCTCAAGGAAGGCGACTACGAGAAGGTGCTCAAGCTCTCCAAGGAGGTCTTGGAGCTCGACCCCGCCCGCGTGCTCGCGTACAAGCGGCAGGCGGCGGCGCAGTACGCCCTCAAGAAGTACCCGGAGGCTCTCGCGAGCCTGCGCTCGGCGTTGAAGCTCGAGCGCGACAACGACGAGCGGAAGACGCTCAAGTCCTACATCGACGCGCTGGAGGCCCTGATCGCGCGGACCTCCGCGCCGGTCAAGCCCGTCGCGACGCCGAAGCCCGAGACCGCGCCCGCGAAGGCGGCCGCGCCGGTCGACATCGAGCGCATGTACGAGGCGGGCGTGGACCTCTACGCCCAGGGCCGGCTGCGCGAGGCGGCGGACTTGTTCCGCAAGATCCTCGACGCCGACCCGAAGAACGTCTCGGCCCGCCGCGCGCTGGACCGCGTGCAGGCGGAGCTCCTGGAGCCGAAGCAGTAATGACGATACGCGCGAAGCTGACGTTGACGATGGCCCTGCTCCTGGGCGCCGGTCTCGGCGCCCTGGGAGCGGGCCTTATCGGCCTCGAACGCGGGTATCTGCTCGGCGCCAACGCCGAGAAGATCACGCTGATGACCAGTTCCGCCGAGCGAGCCGCCCGCGACGCGATGGTGCAGAAAGACGACGTGCTCCTGGTGTCCTATCTGAAGTTCCTCACGGCGCAGTTCGGTTCGCTCGAGTACTGCAAGGTGCAATGGCAGTCTCCGGACAAAGACCGCCAGCTGTCGGTCGGCACCACCCCTCCCGGCGCGCGCATCATGGAAAGGGTGGTCCACGTCGCCGACCCGGCGGATTCTCGAAGGGGCGTGACGGTCCTGCTCGGGATCAACGAGGACAAGCTCGAGGAACGGGTGGACTCCGGGGTCGACCGGCTGGAGCGCGACTTGAGCCGGATCTTCGGCATCGCGATGATCCTCGTCTTGCTCGTCTCGGACTGGTTCGCTCGCTCAATCGCGCGGCCGATCCGCCAGCTCTCCGAGGTCGTCGCGCAGGTCGGCGCCGGGAAGCTCGGGACTCGGATGGAGTGGAACTCCAAAGACGAGGTCGGCCAGCTAGTGCAGGGCTTCAACGCCATGTCCGCGCGCCTCGAGGAGCTCGACGCGATGAAGCGCGATTTCGTGTCCTCGGTCACGCACGAGCTCCGCTCCCCCCTCGGCGCGATCGAGTCGTTCATCCGCCTCATCGAAGCCAAGCTCTCCAGCGGCAAGGCGGACCCTCAGCAGGTGGCCGAGTACTTCGGCCGCATCGCGCAGAACGTGCGGCGCCTCTCGGGCTTCATCAACGACCTGCTCGACGTCGCCAAGATCGAGCGCGGCAAGATGGAGTGCGTGCTCCGCCCCACCAAGATTCAGGACGTGGCCGGAGAGGTCGTCCAGTTCTTCGAGGCGAAGTCGAAGGAGCAGAAGGTCAACCTGCTCTGCAAGGTCGACCCGGCCTTCCCCGCGGTCCAGGCCGACCCCGAGCGCATCCGCCAGGTCATCGTGAACCTCATTTCGAACGCGCTCAAATTCACCCCGGAAGGCGGCCACGTCTGGGTGGGCTCCGAGCAGTTCCGCGAGGGCGAAAAGCGCTGGGCCGAGGTGACCGTCACCGACACGGGGCGCGGCATGGACCGCGCCGACCTCGAGACGCTGTTTAAGAAATTCCAGCAGGGCAAGAACGTCAACCAGGGCGTCATGGGGACGAAGGGCACCGGTCTCGGCCTTTTCATCGTGAAGTCGATCGCCGAGGCCCACGGCGGAAAAGTTTCCGTCCGGTCCGCGCCCGGAAAGGGCACGCAGTTCAGCTTCACCCTCAGCCTAGCGTAAGCTTGCGCCCTTGAGTCGTATTCGTTAACATCAGCGTATCGGGGAAGACATGGCGACCAGAGTTTTGGCGATCGACGACGAAGAGGACTACCGCGTCATTCTCCGCGACGTCCTCGGAGAGGCCGGCTTCGAGGTGCGCCTCGCGGTGGACGGCTCCGAGGGGCTCGCGGCGCTCAAGCAATTCAAGCCCGACGTCATCCTCTGCGACTGGATGATGCCCAAGCTCGACGGCCAGGCGTTCGTCTCCCAGCTCCGGAGCGACCCCGCCTACAAGTCCGTGCCGGTCATCATGTTGACGGTCAAGCAGACCTCCGACGACGAGCTGGAGGCGCTCCACTTCGGCGTCGACGACTTCATCGTCAAGCCGTTCCAGTCCGAGGACCTGCTCGCCCGCATCCGCGCGGTCCTGCGCCGCACCAAAGTCTAAGCCCGCTTGTTCAAGAAGCTCCTCGCCGTCTTCGCCATTTCGCTGATCGGCCTGTCCTATTGGCTGTTTCGCGTCGGCGAGCCCGTCAGCGTCGTTCTCCCGGCGAAGATCACGGCCCGCGAGACCGCCCGCATCCTGGCGGAGGAGGGCATCATCGGAAGCCCGACCGCGTTCCGGATCCTCGCGAAAATCACCCGGATGGACCGGCAGCTCAAGCCGGGCACGTTCCGCCTGCGCAAGCTCATGTCCTCCCCGGAGGTGCTCTGGCGCCTCACCTACGGCCGCGCCGAGCTGGTCAAGGTCGTGATCCCGGAGGGCTTTTCGGCCAAGCAGATCGCCGAGCGCCTGGAGGCGGCCGGCGTCGCGCAGGCCAAGCCGTTCGAGGAGTACGTGAAGGCGAACCACCTCGAGGGCCACCTCTTCCCCACCACCTATTTCTTCAGCTCGGGCATGGAAGCCGAGCAGGTCGCCCACCTCATGCACGAGCAGTTCAAGCGCGAAACCGAGCCGGTCTTCCAGCAATACGCCGCGGGCTCGCGGCTGAACTTCGAGCAGGCTCTCACCCTCGCCTCGATCGT
>JACRDR010000039.1 GCA_016212845.1 Elusimicrobiota bacterium | reverse complement strand
TCCGTGAAGGTCGAGATGACCTCGAAGAAGAAAGCCACCGTCGGCACCGGCTCCGTGCTCATCGCCGCCATCACGAGCTGCACGAACACCAGCAACCCGAGCGTGATGATCGCCGCCGGCCTCCTCGCCAAGAAGGCGGTCGAGCGCGGCCTCTCCGTCGCGCCGTGGGTGAAGCCGTCCTTGGCCCCGGGGTCGAAGGTCGTGACCGAGTACCTGAAGGACTCCGGCCTGACCCCTTTCCTCGACAAGCTCAAGTTCAACCTCGTCGGCTACGGCTGCACGACCTGCATCGGCAACTCGGGCCCGCTGCCCGACCCGATCGCCGAGGCGATCACGACGCACCGGCTCGTGACCGCGGCCGTCTTGTCCGGCAACCGCAACTTCGAAGGCCGCATCAACCCGCACGTGAAGGCGAACTACCTCGCCTCGCCGCCGCTCGTCGTCGCGTACGCGCTCGCGGGCCGCATGGACATCGACCTCAACAACGAGCCGCTCGGCCAGGGCAAGGACGGCCGCCCCGTCTTCCTCCGCGACGTGTGGCCGTCGGAGTCCGAGATCCAGGACGCGCTGCGCAAGCACGTGACGCGCGAGATGTTCGTCCGCCAGTACAAGAACGTCTACGACGGCGACGAGAACTGGCGCGGGCTGAAGGCGCCGACGGGCGAGCGCTTCGCCTGGGACGCGAAGAACACCTACATCAAGAACCCGCCGTACTTTACGAAGCTCTCGAAGGAGCCGAAGGCGCTGGCCGACCTCAAGGACGCGCGCGTGCTCGCGGTGCTCGGGGACTCCGTCACGACCGACCACATCTCCCCCGCCGGCTCGATTCCGAAAGACTCGCCGGCCGGCCAGTACCTCATCGCCCACGGCGTCACGCAGAGGGACTTCAACTCCTACGGCGCGCGCCGCGGCAACCACGAGCTCATGATGCGCGGCACGTTCGCCAACATCCGGCTGCGCAACGCGCTGGCGGGCGGAACCGAGGGCGGCGTCACCGTCCACCTGCCCGAGAAGACGCCGACGTCCATCTTCGAGGCGTCCGATCGCTACGTCAAGGAGAACGAGCCCCTGATGATCCTCGCGGGCAAGGAATACGGCTCCGGCTCCTCCCGCGACTGGGCGGCGAAGGGACCGAACCTGCTCGGCGTAAAGGCGGTCATCGCCGAGTCGTACGAGCGGATCCATCGTTCGAACCTCGTCGGCATGGGCGTCCTTCCGCTGCAGTTCGCCGCAGGCGAGAGCGTCGCCACGCTCGGACTCACGGGCACCGAGACTTTCACGATCGAAGGGATCGCAAAGGACCTCAAGCCGCGGAAGGAAGTCACCGTGTCCGCGAGGACCGAAGGCGGCGAGACGAAGCGCTTCAAGGCGATGGTGCGCATCGACACCCCCGTCGAGATCGAGTACTACCGCTACGGCGGCATCCTGCCGTACGTCTTGATCCAGCTCTTGAGCCAGCGCGAAAGCGTCGCGGCCTAAGCCCGAAACGAAAACGCCGGAGGGGTGTTCCCCTCCGGCGTTTCGCTTTTCCCGGGGCTACTTCTTCTTGACGATGATCGTGCCCCAATGGCTGGAACCGCCCCACCGGCTGTAGAGCAGGAGCATGCCCGGCTTTTCAGCCTTGAAGGACGCGGTGTGCTCCTCGACGCCGAAGTCGCGCATGAGGATGTGCACGCCGTCGGAGGCGACTCCGTCGACCTCCGCCTTTACCCCGTCGATGTCGACGCTCGTGTCGACGTCATGGCGCGGGTTCGGATACTTCGTGAAGTTCAACACCACGGTGTCGCCGACGTCGACCCAAATCGTCAAGGTCCCGCCGGGCGGGGTGACGTCGGGCCGCAGCGTCCAGCGGTTGCCGCGGAATCCGCCGAATTCGAAGTCGAAGCGGCGGGTCTTTTGGGATTCCTTCACCGCATCTCGTGCGGACTCGAGAGCGGACGTCAGCGGGAGCAGTCCCGCTTCTTGGGCTCCCGCGGCTCCGGCCAAAGACAGGCCGAGGAGCGCGAGCAACGCGGATTTGCGCATAGTACCTCCGGGGGATTGGGTCCGCCGGGAAGAACCCGCGATGCCCGGATTCTAGGACTTTCGTCCTAGGATTTTCAACCGACGGCCGCCTCTCGCGGCCAGCGGCCGAGCTCGGAGCGCCGAAGGAGCGCGTGGATGCGTGCCTTGAGCTCCGAGCCCTCGAAGGGCTTGGTGACGAAGTCGTCGACCCCGTGCTCTAGGCAGGTAATCTCCTCCGCCGGCTCGGTGCGCCCCGTCAGGACCAGGATCGGCAGCCAGCGGGTCGACGGCTGACTGCGCAGGATCTCGCAGACCGTCCGCCCGCCCGTGCCCGGCATCTCGAGATCGAGCAGCAGCAAATCGGGCCGGCGACCCTCGATCTTCCGGAGCGCCTCCGCCCCGTCGCCCGCAGTCTCCACCCGGTAACCCTCGGCCGCGAGCATATCCTCGAGAACCGCCAGGAGATCACGCTCGTCGTCCACGATCAAGATGGTTTTCGCATCGCACTTCGCGCCATGTCGTCTCATGGCCACCGATTGTAATACGGAGACTTCCGATGCGGGTAGAGACCGGGAAACTTACTCTTGTCCGGGGGGTGACGGTCAGCGGCGCTTGAACGCGCGGTCCAGTCCGTGGAGCGCGCCGTAGGCGGCGGCCAGCGGACGGGAGCGGTAGAGCGCGACGCGGCGGGCGAGCCACTTCGGATCGCCGTTCTTCACCTTGAAGCGCTTCACGCGCCACGCGCCGCGGCCGGACGCGTTCGCCCCGGGCCGCGCGGTGAAGGCGAGGCGGTAGCCGAGTTCGGGGAGGCGCTTGAGCCACGACGCCTCGTAGTCCCCCCACGGCCAGGCGACCGTGCCCGGCCACGCGCCCGTGCGCTCGCGGATCGCGTCGCGCGAGCGCTCGAGCTCGCCGGGCAGATCGGCGCACGTCTTGCGGCGGTCGAAGTCGCGGTGCGTCGCGGTGTGCGAGCCGATCTCGAAGACGCCGTCGGCGCTCATCGCGAGGCACTCCGCCCAGTTGAGGAAGCCCTCGGGCGCGCGCTCGCGCGAGATCGTGTCGGGGAGGCTGCCGCCTTGGTCGGCGCGGAGCCGCGGCTTTCCCCGGCCGATGCGGTCCGTCACCACGAAAAGCTGGGCGAGCATCCGCCGCTTCTTGAGCAGCGGGTAGGCGTAGATCCAGTTGTCGGCGTAGCCGTCGTCGAAAGTCAGCGCGACCGCGCGCTCGCGCACGGGTTCCTTGCCGGTGAGGTGCGCGTGGAGCTCGTCGGCCGAAAGGGTGCGGTAGCCGGCGGCGCGGAGCCAGTCGAGCTGGGCCGCGAAGCCTTCCGGGGTCACCTCCCGGTCGGGCGCGATATGGTGGTAGAGGAGTACGGGAACCGAGCTCACGCGACCGAACGATACAACTCTTCGAGGCGGGACACCACGGCGTCGATGGAGAAGCGCTCGAGCACCGTGCCGTAGCCGGCGCGGGCCATCTCGGCGGCGCGCTCCGGGCGCCGGAGAGAAGCGACGATCGCGTCCGCGAGCGCGGCGGGGTCGCCCGGCGTCACGAGCAGGCCGGTGCGGCCGTCCTCGACGACCTGCGGCAGGCCGCCCACGCGGGAAGCGACGACGGGGACTTCCGCGGCGTGCGCTTCGATACAGGCGGTGCCGATGCCCTCCTGCAGGCTCGGCATGACGTAGAGATGGGATTGGGAAAGGAGTTCCGGGACGTCGTTGCGCTCGCCGAGCAGCTCGACTTCGCCGTTGAGTCCGAGGCGATCGGCCTTGAGCCGCAGGCCCTCGGTGCCGCGACCCGCGATCCGGAACACGGTGCCGGGAAACTCGCGGTGCACGAGCGGGATCGCCTCGAGCAGCGTCTCATGGCCCTTGATCGCCGAGTAGTGGCCGACCATGGCGACGACGCGGCGGCCGTCCGCGGGCAGCGCCGCCCGAGCCGCGCGAGCCGTCTCCCAGAGAGAGAAGTCGACGCCGGACGGGATGACCGAGATGCGCGTTCGCTCGACGCCGGCGTGCTCGAGCTCCTGGGCCGAGGCATCGCAGACCGCGACATAGCGCGTGACCCTGCGCGAGGCGTACTTCAAGGCGCTGAAAGGGTTGCGGCCGACAGGCTTGATCACGCGCCGCGTCACGATTAGGGGCGCGCCGAGACCGAAAAGCGTGGCGAGGAGCGCCAAGGCATGAGCCCGCGGATGGTGCGCGTGGACCAGCTCGGCGCCCCAGTCGCGGGCGATGCGGGCCAAGCGGCGCGCGCCGAACACGTCGTAGTCCTGGCGAGGAGCGAAGTTCACGACCGGCACGCCGGAGTCCTTCAAGCGGCCGGAGAGCTGGAAGCCCTCGCGGCAGGCGACCGCGACGTCATGCCCACGGCGGATGAGCCGCGTGGCGGTGAGCCAGATCTGGTTGGCGCCGCCGCACCAGCCGGTGGCCTCGGAAACGTATAGCATCCGCATATGCCGTCACCATTTTAACAAATGGACGTCACAAATACGTCGGATGCGCCGAATCCGAACACCGGGTGCCTGGCACCAGCGTTCGGATTCAGCCGCCGATGCGTTTTACCGGGAAGCCTTCCTTTCGCAGTTCGGCTTCTACGACGTCGCGGTGGTCGCCCTGGAACTCGAGGCTGCCGTCCTGCACGGTGCCGCCGCAGCCGAGGCGCTTCTTCAGTTTCTTCAGCAGCTGCTCTTTGAGCGTCGGGTGCAGGATCATGCGCTCGACCTTGGTGACGCCGCTGCCCTTGGCGCCTCGCTGAAACGACAGGCGCACGGGCTCGGGCTGCTTCGGGCGGATCTTTTGGTCCGCGCACACGCACGGCGACTTGCCGCAGGCGGCGCAGTAATGAGGGTCCGTCGAGTACACGAGTTTATCCGCCACGCCGCCTCCAGAGCCGCTTCAACGCCAGCCAGTGATCGCCGCCGAAAAACAGGAGGTAGCTGAGGACGCCGGAGGCGACTTCCCACCGCGCGCCGCTCCCGCCGACGAGGAAGCGCCAGGCGAGGCCGAGGGCCATGAGCGCGGCCAGCCACCGCACCTTCACCGGGATGATCATGTAGATGTTCACGGTGAAGTCCGGGTAGAGCGTCGCGAACGCCAGAAACAACGAGGCGTTGAGCGTGACGTTCGTCATCGGATGGCCGGTGAGCATCGCGGCCGCGGCGGTCGCGACGACGCCCGCGCCGTAGAACAGGTTGAACCGGAAATCGCCCCACTCGGCCTCGAGGTCCCCGGCGTACTTATAGAGGAGGAGCAGCCAAAAGATCATCCACAGCGGCGCGGTGTGCGGCGGGACGATGGCGAAGGTCAGCAAGCGCCACCACTCGCCCTGCCATACCGCGGGCGGAAACAGGATCAGGCGGTAGGCGAACTCGGACCGCATCATCGTCATGATCCAGACGACGGCGTTCATGCCCACCAGGAACGAGGCGAGCCCGGGAATGGAGCACCACTCGAAGCGGCGCTCGAGCTTATCGAACCAATGCTGCGGGACCATGGCCCATTTTAACATGAGCGCTAGACTCCGGCGTCAAGGCTCTTACTTTCCACCCCTCTACAATGGGGGCGACGGGCGGAGACGTTTCCGTCCGCAGGAGGCATCCATGAGACGCATGTGTCTGAAGATCTTCGCGATGGCGGCGCTGCTGGCTCCGGTCTGTGGATCGCCCGGATGGGCGGACGAGCCCGACGTCTATCCGTTCCGAAGAGTCTCCATCGGTCCTAAATTCAATCTCTTCCGGCCCGACAGCGGCGGCGACTGGACCGGCTCGGCCGGCGCGCAGATCCGGATCCATATGACGCCGACGTGGGCGCTCGAGGGTGCGGCGACGTACCGTCGGCGCCGCTTCGCGCCGAGCACGCGAGTCGACACGTACCCGGGCCCGGCCGCGGGCATCGCGTACCTGTTCCCGAACCCGCTGCATATCAGCCCCTACATCCTCGCGGGCGCGGGCTGGTACTTCACTCACGTGGACGCGGCGACCGGAGACTCGACGACGAACCGCTTCGGTCCGCACCTCGGCGGAGGACTCCAGCTCTTCCTCAACCGAAAATGGTCGGTCGACGCCGACTACCGCCACTTCTGGATCGAGGACATCCACACGCCGGGCTCCGTGCTGAACCAGGACCTGCACGACGACGGTCACCAGGTCTCGGCGGCGCTCAACTACCACTTCTGACCATGCCTAGACCCGTCTGGAAGGGCAGCCTGAGCTTCGGGCTCGTGAGCATACCGATCCACCTCTATCCGGCGGAGCGGCGGGAGGAGCTCAGCTTCGACCTGCTCGACAAGCGCGACATGGCGCCCGTCGGCTACCGGAAGATCAACAAGAAGACCGGCAAGCCCGTCGAGAAGGAAGACATCGTGAAAGCGTACGCGCTCGAGGAAGGGCGCTACGTCACGGTGGACGAGGAGGAGCTCCGGCGCGCCGATCCCGAGAAGACGCAGCGCGTCGACTTCGAGGCGTTCGTAAAGCTCGAGGAAATCGACCCGGCGTACTTCGACAAGCCGTACTACGCCGAGCCCGCCGCGAAGGCGGACAAGGCGTACGCGCTCCTGCGCGAGGCGCTCGAGCGCACCGGCCGCGCGGGGATCGGCAGGATCGTCATGCGCACGCGCGCATACCTCTGCGCGGTCTTCCCCACGGGGCCGCTGCTGACAGTCGACCTGCTCCGCTTCTCCCGCGAGCTCAAGAACGCGGCGCAGCTGAGGCTGCCGCCGCTCGCGCTGGGAAGCCTCAAGGTGAGCGAAGCCGAGCTCAAGATGGCCGAGCGGCTCATCGCGGATCTCGCCGCGCCGTGGCGGCCCGCGACGCTCCGCGACGACTATCGCGAGCGCGTGCTCGAGCTGATCCGCAAGAAGGCCGAGACCGGCGTGGTCGAGGCGGCGCCGCTGCCCAAGGAAGCCGAGGGCGCGCCTCCGGGCGACATCATGGATCTGCTCAAGAGGAGCGTGGCCCAGGCCCACGGAGCCAAGGGACGCGCTCCGTCGCGCGGGCGCGGAGGCCCGATGCTCCACTGATGCGCCCGCTCGCCGAGTACCGCCGCAAGCGCCGCTTCGACCGGACGCCGGAGCCGAGGCCGCGCGCGCTTCGGACGACGAGGACCGGTCTTTCCTTTACGATCCAGCGCCACGCCGCGCGGCGCCTGCACTACGACTTCCGCCTGGAGCTCGATGGCGTGCTCCTGAGCTGGGCGGTGCCGAAGGGGCCTTCGTTCGACCCCCGGGAGAAACGCCTCGCGGTGCATGTCGAGGATCATCCGGTCGAGTACGGTTCCTTCGAGGGCGTGATCCCGAAAGGCGAGTACGGCGGCGGCACCGTCGTGCTCTGGGACCGCGGCACGTGGACGCCCGACGGCGACCCGCGCGAGAGCTACCGCCGCGGGCGCCTTAAGTTCACCCTCGACGGCGAGAAGCTCTCGGGAAAGTGGGCGCTCGTGCGCATGGGCGGCCGAGCCGGCGAAGGGGGAAAGAACTGGCTGCTGATCAAAGAAAAGGACGGCGAGGCGCGGCCGCTCGCCGAGTTCGACGTCACCACGGCCCGCCCGGAGAGCGTGAGCCGCGGGCGCGGCGGCGCGCCGCGCGTCTGGCGATCGAAGCGGCCCTCCGGCGGGCGCAGCCCGCGGCGAGGCTCCCCCGCGTCGATCGAGGGCGCCGAACGCGCCGGGCTGCCCGAGCGCGTCTCGCCGCAGCTCTGCACGCTCGTCGACCGCGCGCCGGGCGGCGAAGGCTGGCTGCACGAAGTGAAGCTCGACGGGTACCGCCTGCTCGCGCGCATCTCGCGCGGAGAGATACGGCTTTTCACGCGGAAATGGAACGACTGGACCCCGGAGTTCCCGAAGGTCGTCGAAAGCCTCGCCTCCCTTCCGTGCGCGGAGGCGATCCTCGACGGCGAGGTGGTCGCGCTCGACGAGAAGGGCGTGTCTCGTTTCCAGCTCCTCCAAAACGCCCTCGGCACCGGCCGCCCGCTCTACTACTACGCCTTCGACCTCCTCCATCTCGACGGCGTCGATCTGCGGCGCGCGCCCCTCGCCGCCCGCAAGGAGGCGCTCAAGCGTCTCATGGCGTCCGCGCCGGCGCGCGGCAACCTCCGCTACTCCGACCACGTCGCGGGCGAGGGGCCGGAGTTCCACAAGCAGGCCTGCGCCCGCGGACTCGAAGGGGTCGTCTCCAAGCGCGCCGACTCCGTCTATTCGGGCGAACGCGGCGCGACCTGGCTGAAAGCCAAGTGCCTCCTCCAGCAGGAGTTCGTCGTGGCCGGGTGGACCGACCCGCAAGGCGGCCGCCGCGGCTTCGGCGCGCTGATCCTGGGCTATCGCGAACGCGGGAAGCTGCGCTACGCCGGGCGCGTCGGCGCCGGATTCTCCGACAAGTCGCTCGCGGAGCTCGCCGCGAAGCTCGAGGGACTAAGCCGGAAGTCCTCGCCGTTTCCGGAGCCCGTGCCGGAGCGCTGCGCGCATTGGGTCGAGCCGGAGCTCGTCGCCGAGGTCGCGTTCACCGGCTGGACCGGCGGCCGCGTCCTGCGCCATCCCGCGTTCCAGGGGCTGCGCGAGGACAAGCCCGCGCGCGAAGTAACGCGCGAGTTGGCCCTCACGAACCCCGACAAGGTCCTCTATCCGGAGACCGGCCTCACGAAGCGAGGGCTCGCCGAGTACTACGACGCCGCGGCGAAGTGGATGCTGCCGCACGTCGCGCGGCGGCCGCTGACGCTCGTCCGATGCCCCTCGGGCCGAGGCGGGAACTGCTTTTACCAGAAGCACCTCACGAGCGGCTCCGACCCGGCGCTCAAGCCGGTAGACATAGAGGAAGGGGGCGGGACCCAGACTTATTTCTACCTCGAGGACGTCCAGGGGCTGCGGGCCGCGGTCCAGCTCGGCGCGCTCGAGCTCCACCCGTGGCTCTGCCGCGTCGACGATCTCGAGCACCCCGACATGCTTGTCCTCGACCTGGACCCGGCCCCCGACGTCTCCTTCGGCGCGGTGGTGGAAGCCGCTCTCGACCTCAAGGAGCGCCTGGAGGAGCTCGGGCAGGCCGTGTTCGCCAAGACCACCGGCGGCAAGGGCCTGCACCTCGTCTGTCCGCTCGTCCCGGAGGCGTCCTTCGACGAGGTGAAGGCGTTCGTGAAGCTCGCGGCCGAAGACGCGGTCAAGCGCGAGCCCCTTCGCTTCATCGCGACCGCGTCGAAGTCCGCGAGAGGCGGCAGGATTTTTCTCGACTATCTGCGCAACGGACGCGGAGCGCTCGCGGTCGCGCCGTACTCGACGCGCGCCCGGCGGGGGGCGCCGGTCGCCGTCCCCCTGCACTGGGACGAGGTCCGGGCGGGACTCGATCCGGCCGAGTTCACCGTGGGGACGGTCCCGCGGCGCCTGCGGCTGCAGCGCCGCGATCCGTGGGCCACCTTCGAAAGCCAGGCGCGTTCCCTGCCTCCCGCCTGGCGCCGCCGGTGGGCGGCCATGGGCCGGTAGGCCCACCGGCGTCTAGGCCCCCCGTACCTGCCGGGGTTTCGCCCCACGCACTACCCTTGGGGGGATGAGAGGCCCGGCTCTCGCCGCGTTGATCCTCGTATCCGCCTTCACGGCGCGAGCCGCCGATCCGTCCCCTTCCCCGTTTTCCGCCGACGAATCCTGGATGCTCTCCGTCGTGCTGAGCGACCCCGACCAGAAGCGCGCCTACGACGCCGACTCGGCAGCCGCCGCCGCGGGCGACGCCGCCGCGAAGGCGACCTTCGAGAACCGCTGGCGCAAGCGCATCGTCGAGTTCGCCAACGCGTACCACCAGCAGCTCTCCTCCAAAGACATCACCCCCAACGCCCCCAGCGTCGAGCGCATGGTCGACGACTGGGAGTTCAACGTGATGAACTACTGGCTTTCCGCCCAGACCCCGAAGAAGCGCCAAGAAGTCATGAAGGACATCGCCGACGGCAACTCGGTGCTCGGCTTCATGCGCGGAACCGTCGAAAGCCGCGTCCGCGAGAACCGCAAGAAGGCCGCCGAGGAGATGGCCCGCTACGTGGTCAGCCCGAAGGCGGTCGCCGCCTTGAAGTACGTCGAACCGCCGGCGCGCACGATCGACGTCGCCCGCCGCGCCGCGGGCAACGGCCGCGCCGCCGACACGCCCGGCGCCACGCCCGAAGAGACCGCGAGCCGCGCCGGCCAGACGTTCAACGGCGCGGCGCCGCAGCCGGGAGACTCCGCTTCGCCGGTCGACGCGACTCGCCCCGCCGCGCCCCCGGTGCCCGCTCCGGCCTCGGGCGGCTCCACGACCGAACGCACTCAGGGAGGCCTCACCGCGCCCGTCACCTCTTCCCCCGGCGGCTTTCGCGTCGCGCCCCCGCCGAGCCCGCTCGTGGCCCGCGACAACACCGCGCCCAAGGAAGCCGGCTGGAAGGTGCTCGCCCGCAAGGCGGCTCCGGCCGCCGGCGGCATCCTCGGCGCGATCATCGGCTTCCTCGTCGCCGGACCGATCGGCGCCCTGATCGGCGCGGTCGGCGGCGCCGCGCTCGGCTACGGCGCCAAAAAAGTCCTCTCGTAAATTCGTACGATTCCCCCGTGGATCGCAAGGACTTCCTCCGCCGCCTCCTAATGGGCCTCGAGGACGGCATCGACCGCACCCGGCGCGAGCTTCCGTACTACAAGCCGGAATCGCTCGAGGGCCATTACGCGGCGAAGTTCCTCAAGTCGATGGAAGAGCAGCTCGTCGCCGCGCGCGCCGAGCTCGAGAGCCTGGAAGCCGCCGACCAAAAGGACCCTCCGCTGCGCCCCAAACCGTAGCAACCCCGAAGTAAGCCTTCCTCAATAGGTCCCCAAGCCGCGCCGCGCTATCCTAAGTACGTGCCAGGCACGCTCTTGCTCGCGCTCGCCCTTGCCGCTTCCGCGGCCGACGTCGCGGTCCGCTCGTCGGCCGCGGGCGAAGCCTCGCGGCTGGAGGCGGAGTTCACGGCCCCGGTGCCCGCGCCCGTCGCGTGGGAGGTCCTCACCGACTACGGCGAGCTGCCGCGCTTCGTGTCTTCGCTGCGGGAAAGCCGCGTCCTCCGGCGCTGGGGCGGCGGCTGCCTGATCCGGCAGGCGCTGCGGCTCGAGTGGTGGATGCTGCGCCGGACGTTCTCGGTGACGCTGCGCGTGCGCGAGAACGGCCGCGACGAGGTCTCTTTCGAAGACGAGGCGAAAGGCGACGTGAAGCGCTACGCCGGAAGCTGGAAGGTAGCCGCCGAGAAAGGAGGCGTGCGGGTGCGATACCGGCTCGAGGCCGAACCGAAGGAGCGCCTCCCCAGGATTCTGGTTCGGCGCGCGCTCGCCGATCAAGCGCGGCTCTCGCTGGAAGAGATTCGGAGGGAGATGCTCCGCCGGATGGCCGCCAAGCGCGAGATCGCCGAACGCTTCCGCCGCCGACGGTAGTTTGATACGCTCGGCCGGTGAGCGGACGAACGCAGAAGGGCGGCGGACAGCGAATCGTCCGCTGGTTCTTTTTCGGCGCCTTCCTGCTCCTGCTCCACCAGTCGGTCCGCATGATGGCGGCCTTCTACGTGCCGCTCCTGGCCGCCGGACTCCTGGCGATGGCGCTCCTTCCTCTTCACCGCCGCCTCCTCGCGAGGCTTCCGCGGCACCCTTACGTGGCGGCGGCGGCCACGGCCGTCGGCGCGATGCTGCTCGTGGTGCTCCCGCTGTTCGGCCTCGGCTGGGTGTTTTTCCGCGACGCGATCGCGTTGGAGCCGGTCGCCCGAGCGTGGCTCTCCGGCGCGGTCCGCGAGCCGGGCCGCGGCTGGTCGGCGCTCTTCCCGGAGGGCGGAGCGCTCGCCGGGCTTTTCGCCGCCTGGCACGTCGATCCTCAAGAGATCCTGCTCCGCAACCTCTCCGCGCTCGGCGCGGACGCCACGGGTTGGGCGGCGACGCTGGTGCGCCACGTCGCGACGCTCTCCCTCGATACGGCGGCGATGCTCTGCCTCCTATTCGTGCTGCTGCGCGACGGGCCGACCTTGCTAGCGCGCCTCATCGAACTGATCCCGCTTCCGGCGGAGCACAAGGAAACGCTGAGAGCCCGCATCGCCGACACGATCCGCGCGGTCATCAACGGCGCCCTTTACCTGGCCCTGATCCAGGGCGCGCTCGCGGCCCTGGGACTCATGCTGCTGCGCCTTCCCTTTCCCGTCCTGCTCGGCGCGCTGACGACGCTCGCCTCGCCCATCCCGATCATCGGCACGAACCTCATCCTCGTTCCGGTGATCTTCTGTCTGTACGTCTCGGGGCACGCCGCCCAAGCGTGGAAGCTGGCCGCGTGGTCCTTCCTCGTGGTCAGCGGCGCGGATCACGTGCTGCGTCCGATCTTGATCAGTTCGGCGGCCAAGCTGCCGGTGTGGCTCCTCTTCTTCGGCATCCTCGGCGGACTCAAGCTCTACGGCGTCGCGGGCCTCCTGGTCGGTCCGGTCCTCGTCACGCTCGCCCTCGCCTTCGCGAGCATTTACCGGCGGGATTACGCCGAGGTCTTGACAGACTGAACACGCGTTCACTATACTGAACGGCGTGAACGAACCCACCCCGCTCCAGAAGCGCATCCTCGACTACATCGCCGAGTGCGTGGAAGAGCGCGGCCTTCCGCCGACGCTCCGCGAGATCGGAGCCAAGTGCGGCATCACCTCGACCGGTTCGGTCAGCTACCACCTCCGCCAGCTCGAGAGCCAAGGGCTTCTCAAGCGCCACGAGCGCTCCAGCCGCTCGACCCTGCCGCTCGAGGCGCCCGGCCGCCTGCCTATCGTCGGCCGCGTCGGCGCGGGAAGCGCGGTCATCGCTCAAGAGGACGTGGAAGGCGACCTCGCGGTCGGCAAGGACATCGCGCGCGGCGCGGACTTCCTTCTGCGCGTGCGCGGCGAGAGCATGCGCGACGCAGGGATCTACGAAGGCGACCTCGTGCAGGTCCGCAAGCAGGACGACGGAAGAGAAGGCGAGCTCGTGGTCGCGCTGGTGGGCGAGTCGGCCGTGGTGAAGAAACTTCGCCGCCGAGCCGGGGGCGGGTGGCAGCTCGACAGCGCCAACACGGATTTCGCGCCGATCACCGAGGAGTTCAAGGTGATCGGAAAAGTCGTCGGCCTGATCCGGCGCTACTGAGCGCCGCGCCGCGAGCGCAGATACCAGCCGTACGCCGACGGTATCCAGAACACGCCGCCGCCGAGCGCCAGCTGCCAGCCTCCCAGCAGCGCCACCAACACCGTCCCGGCCACCAGTCCCGAGGCGATCATCCTCGCCGCGTTCGGAGTCACCGCGTAAGGGACCACGCGGCCGGCGACCCGGTCGGCCCGCTGCGCCCAAAGGTCGCGCGCCGCGAGGAACAGCAGTGGCAGGCCGGTCACGCCGAGCAGCAGCGCGGGGAAGGCGAGCGAGACTTTGAATAAGGACGCGAGCAAAAACAGCCCCAGCTGGAAGTTGTAGAAGGAGTGCGCCGCGATCGACGCGTAGATGCCCTCCTTGTAGTAAAGCCGGCTGAGCGTCAGCGAGATCGCGGCGTAGACCGCCATCGTGACCGGGTCGGACATTTCGTGCAGGGGCACGAAAAGCAGGGCCGACACGATCGCCGGAAGCCAGAACTGTCCGACGCGCTTGAGGCGGCCGAACTTGTTGCGCACCGCGGTCATGACTCCGCCGCGGAACAACCCTTCTTCGGCGACCGGCGCCATCCCGGCGATAAACAGCATGAGCGCCGTCACGCCCGCGATGGTGAACGAAGGCAGAGGCGGCGGCTGGTACGTCGTGTTCTGCGCCAGGCCGAGCGCGTCGGCGATCACCGGAAAGCCGAAGTTCACCGCCATCAGCAGCCAGCTGGCGACGTAGCCGACCTTCGCGGAGCGAGACCAATGCGAGCGCGGCGTCTCGGGGGCGGGAGGCTCGGCTTTCGCGGCAGGCTCGGAGGGGCCGCGGCCCGACAGGCCGAGAGGGCGATCGGCGCCCGCGGTACCGCGGACTTCCGACTCGCCCTGGCCGCGGATCGAGCGGTCGTAAAACGCCTTTTGATCGGCGATGGCGGCCGCCGCGTCGGGCGTGCGCACGCGGATCGTCAGAGACTCGTTCTTCGCGGCCGGCGCCGCGCGTTGAATCGCAGTCCCCGCGACGGGAGCGGCGGCGACCGTCTCTTCGACGGCGGCCGAGGCGATCGGCGAGCGGGACGGAGATACGATCGCCGGCGAGAGCGGCGCGAGGGCGGCTTGAGTCCGCGCGACCGGCGCCGTGCCCGCACGTGAGCCTGAGACGGCGCGGATCGTCGTGACCGGAGCGGTCGGCATCGGGCCGAGGGAAAGCGCGGCCGCGGGTCCGGAGACCGCCGCTCCGGGAGTCCCGGCGACTCCGGCCGCTCCGACGGCTCCGACGCCGGCGTTGGGCGCGGCGACGGTGCCTTGGATCGTCTGGGAAAACGCCGGAACCACGGCCAAGAGGGCCGCGATAATCAGTGACGCGCTCACGGCCCCAGTGTAGCACCGCGAAGAGAAGGCCCCCTGAGCCCTCCGGCGCCCAAAAGTCGTCCGGTAAGCCCAGGCGAATTTGGGCCCTTTGGGCTGAAATAGACGCGAAGATTCCGGCGTAATCATGGGGACGGACGGAGACTCCCATGAAACGATTTACGCTCGCGACCCTGGCGCTCCTGGCGGGCGCTTGGTGCTGGTTCGCCTTGCGCGGCGACCGTCCCTGGACGCCGCCGGCGCTGAAGGCGGAAGACTTCGTCGGCGGCATTCCCGTGCCGCACGACCGCTTGCGCCTGATCGTCAGCGCGCTCGACGTCCACAAGAGCGTTCTGGGCGAAAGCGGGAAGACCGTGCTCGGCGTCGACCTCGGCGTGACGAAGGTCGCGCTTTCGATGCCGGCCCGCATCCACTACGCCGTCGACCTCTCCGGCCCCCAGCCGGTCGAGTTCAAGCTGCATCCGGCGCGGCGCGAGCTCGTCGCGGTCTTCCCCGACCCGGCCGTCGAGGCCGTCGAACTCATGACCGCCGGCAAGCGCGTGGCGATCGACACCGGATGGGGACGATTGCGAAGCTACTCGGGCCGCGCGATCGAGGACGACTTAGAGCGAGGCCTCTACGACGCCGTGAAAGCCGACGGCTCCGCCCCGGCGGTGCTCGAGCAGGTAAAGGAGCGGGCGCGGCCGCTGCTGGCCCGGCTGCTCAACGACTACCTGCGGCGCGCCAACGCTTTGGGGCCCGACGGAGTGATCTACACGCGCATCCGCTTCAAGGGCGACGTCGAATACGAGCCCCTGGCGATGCTGCCGTAAAAGGGGTCAGGCCCTTTTACTTCTGCGCGTTCTTTTTCTTGAGGTAGTCTTCGAAGGAGTTGCCCGCGGCGTAATCCTTGCCGGAGAGATCGATCTTGGCGAGCTGGGCGATAGGGATGCGGCGGCGCTCGTCGGAGTCCTTCGGGATGACGTCGATGAAATTCTGTTCCTTCGTCCGCGGGTTGGCGTACTCGCGGTTGAAGATATAGCCGACGAGGCTCTGCCCGTCCTTCAACGTGATGGTCACGTGGCCCCGGAAGTCGTAGGCCGCCTCGATCTGCTTTTCGATCTCGCTCGTCATACATGGATTCTAGCTTTTCGGGCGCTATACTGGACAGGAGGAGGCGATATGCCAGTCCTATTTACGACGCAGAGCGCGATAACCGCCGTGGACTTCTTCAAGGCGAAGCTGCAGTTCGAGCAGACGCCGCACGGGCTGAAGAAGCTGCTCGATGAGAAGCACCCGACGCTGCTCGTGGTGGACGTGCGGGACGCTCAGGCGTACGAGAAAGAGCACATTCCGGGAGCGGTCAACATCCCGCTCGGAGAGCTCTCCGGCCGCCTGCGCGAGATCGGCAAAGACAAGACGGTGGTGACCTACTGCTGGAACATCACCTGCGCGCTGGCGACGAGGGCGGCGCTCGAGCTGGCCCACAGGGGCTACAAGGTGCAGGAGCTCATGGGCGGCATCGACCGCTGGAAGATCGCCGGCATGCCGGTCGACGGAGACGCGCTGCACAAGCTGTAGCGCGTTCGTCTCGCGGGCGGCGCCCGCAAGGTGTAGAATCGGCCGATGGGGTGGCTTTGGGTCCTCGCGTGGCTGGCGTCTCCCGCCGCCGCGCAGGTCGATCCGAGTTCGCGTCAGTTGATCCAGCTCGGCTTCGAGGAGCCGCTCAGCGGCGGCTCTCCCATCGGCTACGGCTTCTACTACCTGAACCGGCCGAAGCTCTACGGAAACAAGGACGTGACGCTCCGCCTCGTCACCGCGCCGGTCTATCTCGATTCGGAGCTTTCGCTGGCCCGCGTAGCGCCGCAGACGGACATCGGGATCGGGCTCAGCGGCGGCGGCTGGGCGTTCGGGCACAACGAGATCCGGCAGGGCTCGGCCGTCCGGTCCGAGTCGTTCGAGGGGCACGGCTTCGCGGCTTCGCTCGCCCTTTACCGCCTGCTGAACCCGAGCAGGCGAATTCCGCTGAGCCTCTACCTCAAAGGTTCGGCCGGACTCCACGCGTTCGACGCCTCGAACAAGACCGACCCCATGTTCGTCGTGCCGCTCGACGTGTTCGAGAAACAGTTTAGGGCCGGCCTGCGCTTCGGCGGCCGGGAGCCGGAGCTGGGCCAAGACGCGCTGGAGCTGTCGGCCTGGTACGAGGGGCACTTCCGGGACCACAGCCATCCGTTCGGGTTCGGGGATCGATCGGTGAGGCAGGAAAGCGAGCTGTTCTGGACGAACGGGCACTTCGCCTATACGTTCCCCGACACGGGACGGTTCGCGAGCGCGGCGATCACGCTGCTCACGAGCGCGGGCGCGGACCGCTTGAGCGCGTGGCGGCTCGGCGGCTCGCTGCCGCTCATCGCCGAGTACCCTCTGAGCATCCCGGGCTACGTGCACCAGGAGCTGACGGCGCGCAGCGCCGCGCACTTCGAACTGCGAGGCCTCACCCCGCTCGACGAGAGGCGGCGCTTCGGGATCGGTCTATGGGGCGCGGCCGCCATCGTCGACTACCTGCCGGGCTTCGAGCAGCCGGGCGCCTTCAATTCGGGCGTCGGCGCATGGGCGCAGTACGACCCGGGCAAGTCCTGGCGCCTCGGTGTCCAGTACGGCTACGGTCCGCAGGCGATGCGCGGGACCACGCGCGGCGCGCACGCGGTGGGCGCGACGGTGCAGGTGAACCTGGGCTCGCCCCAGTGGGCTTTCCCGTTCGAGCCGCGGGGGCCGAGCAACCGGCCGCGCGGCGGCTACGGGAAGCTGCGCTAGAGCTTCTCGACGAGCTTCTGCCCGATAGGGATCACGTCTTCCGAGTTCGAGAAAAAGATCACGACGGTCGGGCCCTTCCGCAGCAGCAGCTCGTAGGAGTTCGACGAGTGCTTGCCGAGCGTCGAGCCGTCGCCGAAGACCGGCTGGCGGTCGGCGAGGTCGTCGCGGAGCTCGAACTCCATCTTCCGGCGCCAAAGCTCCCACTCGGCCTCTTCCGGCGAGGCGAAGAGGACGAACTTCGCGTGGATATTCTTCTCGCGCGGACCCTTCAGCTTCTGGTTAAAGGCCTCCTCGACGCCGGGCAGGTGGCTCCAATCGTCCTCGGCCGCCGGATCGTCCACGGTCCAGCCCTCGGGAAGCAAGGAGCGGTCGAGCTGGCGCGGCAGAAGCTTCGGCGCGGCGAGCGCGCCCTTCGAACGCTTCTCGCCTTTCTTCGAGCGCATGATCGCCTGCACCGTGTCCCACTCGAGGAGCGAATGCTGCTGATCGAGCGCCCAGCGCCCGGACTCCTTGCGCGCGAACACGCCGTCCTTGCCGTCGCCGGTCTTGGCCGGGAGCACCGCCATCGCCCACGGCTTCGACGGGTGCCTGCGCACCTCGAGCACCTTCAGGCTCTTGCGGCCCTCGACGCCGACCGGCTCCCAGGAATCGTTTTCGGGAAAGACCTTCCCGAAAAGCGAGCGCGAGTGTCCGGTGAGGCACGACGAGAAGCTCTTGCGGTCCTTGGACTTGCCGGCCTTCTGCGCGCGTTCGAGCAGCTGCGAAAGCGTGGACTCGTCGGAGACGACTTTCGCGGCGGGCTTGTCGGCACCCGGAACCTGTTCCGGAGAGCCCTTTAGGGCGGCGGCGGCGATCGGCGGGAGCAGAAGGGCCAGAAGGAGCGCTCGGGTCACCTAAAAAGTATACCCGAGCTTCAGTACGTCTTCCAGGTCTGCTTGCGCATCGGAAGCTTGCAGTGATCGGCGAAGACGGGAAGGATGCCCTTGATCTTCGGGGCGGCGGTCGCGGCGACGCTCTCGCCCATCTCGATCAAGTCTTTCGCGCGGTGCATCTCGGTCCAGTGGAACCCGCTCAGGTCCGGATGGATGGAGACGTGCGCCATCTCCATGCGCGATTGCGCGATCTCGTACTCCATCGTGTAGATCATCTGAAAGAGGATCTCGAGCATGCTCGGCGCCTTGAGCGCCTCGGGCAGCGTGAGGTCCTTGAGCTTGGCGAGGTCGGCGATGCGCGCGAGCGCCGCCTCGTGGCGGTCGCGCACCGGGCCTTTGCGCTGGCCGGCGGGCATCGTCAGGTTGATCGAGATGAGGATGTCCGCCCCGAGCTGGCTGACGACCTTCGTCGGCACGGGATCGACGAGGCCGCCGTCGACGAGGAACCGGCCCTCGTGATGGAGCGGCGCGAAGAGGAGCGGGATGCCGCAAGAGGCGCGGATCGCCTCGGCGACGCGGCCTTCCTTCATCACGACTTCCTCGCCGGTCTCGATGTCGGTCGCGACGCAGGCGAACGGCAGCTCGAGCTCGTGAAACTCCTTGCTTCCGAAGTACGAGCGAAGGAAGCGGAGCAGCGTCGTGCCGGCGAACAGTCCCGAGCGGGGCACCGTGAGGTCCCAAAAGAGGTTCTCGTACACCCACGCCTTGTCGACCTGGTTGGCGAGGTTTTCGATTTCCTCCGGCTCGACGCCGAGCGCGTGGAAGCCGCCGATGACCGAGCCGATCGAGGTGCCGGCGACCATGTCGACGTCGATGCCCGCGGCCTTCAGCCCCTTCATGATGCCGATGAGCGAGTAGCCGAGCGCTGCTCCCGTGCCCATCGCCACGCCGACGGACAGGCGCGCGACGCGGCGCGCCGCGCGCTCGATCCCGCGCCGCGTCTTGGGAAAGCGATCCATCAGGGAATACGGCGAGATGCCGCGCTGCAGCTGCGCGCCGAGCTCGTCGGTCCACGGGACCTTGACCGCCGCGTCCCGCTGCAGGCTGAGCGCGCTCGAGGCGTCCGGGCTGCCGAGCCAGACCTTGAGCGGCTACTTGGGTGAAGGAGCGACGCGCTCGAGCTCGACCTCGAGGGCGCGGAACGCGCCCGCCGTCGGGCTCGAGCCCACGAGCACCCAGCGGTCCGCCTCCTCGAGGATCGACTTCTCGACGTCGCCCAGCTCGCGGCCGCTCGCCACGAGCACGTAGTCGTGGCTCTCGCGCAGCAGGTTCATGAGGAGGAAGATCCCGCGATAAAGGCGGCCGCCCAGCCCGGAGGCGGGCAGGCTCATCACCTCGAGTCCCGAAGGGTGCTCGCTCACGAGGTTGCGAAGCACGGACGGCTCTCGAAGGTCCTGCTCGCGGAGCATCGCCTCGCTGGTCAGCACGGGCCGCAGGCCGAGCGCCTTCGCGACCGCGCCGGTGTCCGGCGCCATGTCGAGCAGCAGGACGCGCCGCCGCGTCTGCTCGACGAGCGACAGCGCCAGCTGCATCGTGAAGAACGGGCGCACCGGAGGCTCGAGGGTATTGAGCACCATCACGAGCTCTTGCCGCTCGGAGTCGGCGGCCGCGCCGTCCTGCGCGGTCAGCAGGCGCTGCGCGATGATGCGCGAAAGCTGGGCGAGGATCGAGGGCGTCTCGCGGACGACCTCCTCGAAGTCCTTCTTCGAAAGGACGAGAAACTCGCCGGAGGTGTCGAGCTTGGCGGTGTGGGACCGGGGCTCGCCCGTCAGGAGCGCGACGTCGCCGAGGGCGTCGCCGCGTCCCATGAAAGCCTCGACGACCTCGCGGCCGCCGCGCTCGCCGAGCAGGCGCAGTTGGCCGGAGGCGACGAGGTAGAACGCGTCGCCGGGCTCGCCGCGCTGATACAGGGTGGCGCCCTTCGGAAGCGACAGCTTCTGCAGGCGAAGAGCGAGACGCTCCAAGTTCTCCGGGACGAGGTCCCGGAAGACGAGGCTTCTCTTAAGGAAGGGAATCCACTCGGGAATCTCTTCCGGCTGCATAGGTTTACAGGATTCCCTTTTCCCGGCAGGCCAGGATCCCGATGACGGTCTTCGAGTCCTTGATGCGCCCGGAGAGGATCCAGCGGAGGGCCTTCGCGAGCGGCACCGCCTCGGGCGCCACGAACTCGTCGTCGTCGGGGTTCATCGACCCCGGCTTGAGCTTGCGCGCGACGTAGAGGTGCAGGAGTTCGTTGGCGAACGCGGGCGTCGGCCAATATCGGATCAAAGGCTTGATGGAGCCGGCGACGTAGCCGGTCTCCTCTTTCAGCTCGCGGCGCACGCAGGCGAGCGGGTTCTCGCCGTGGTCCAGCTTGCCCGCGGGGAGTTCGTAGGTCACCTCGCCGACGGGATAGCGGAACTGCTTGACCATCAGGATCTTCCCGCCCGGAAGGATCGGCACCACGCCGACCGCGCCGGGGTGGTCCAGGAACTCGCGGCCCGCGACGTTGCCGTTAGGGAGACGCACCTGATCGACGCGGAAATTCACCGAACGCCCGCGATGCACTTCGCGCTTTTTGACGCAAGTTTCTACGAAATTCTGTGTCATTCGCCCGGATTATAGCCGACAATCGCGGGGCTGGACACCCCCCCGACCTCAGGCTACACTTCGAGCGCCGTGACCACCGAAGCCCCGCCGGCGCTCGTCTTGGAGGACCGCTACGAGGTCCGCTCCGTACTCGGCAAGCGCGGGAGATGCGTCACCTATCTCGCTCTCGACCGCCACACGCGCGCGGCCGTGGCGATCAAGGAGATCCCGTCCGCGGGAGACTACACCGCCTCGACGCGCGCGCACCTCGAGGCCGCCTTCGAGCGGCTGCGCGAGCTCGACCACCCGCGCATACCGCGCTTCCTCCGCGTGGCGTCCTACGAACGCGAAGGTCCGCGCGTCGCGCTCGTACAGGCGTTCGTGAAGGGCATCACGATCGCACAACATGTGGCCGAAGGCCGCCGCTTCGAACCGCAGGAGGCGATCAACATTGCGCGAGGAGTCGCCGACGCGCTGGCTTACCTGCATGCCCGCAAAGTGCTGCACGGCTCGATTTGCCCGAGCCACATCCTCCTGGACGGCTACGGGTCGCCGCACTTGATCGACTTCGGCGTCATCGAGCTGGTGCTCGAGGCGTCCGGCGTGCCGACGGGCGAGGCCGGAGGGCCGCCCCCCGGCTACACGCCGTTCGAGCAGTTCGCCGGGAAAGCGGTCCCCGCCTCGGACGTCTACGCGCTGGGCATGTCTTTAGTCTTCGCCGTCACGGGCCGCGACCCGCTGCAGGACGCGGCCGCCTGGGACCGCGCCAAGATCGATCCGGTGTGGCCCGAGCCCTTCCGCGTCCTCCTAGCCGGAATGACCGCGCCCGCGTGGCAGAACCGCTGGCGCAACGGCGCCGCGCTGCAGAAGGCGCTTCCGCAGGAGGAGCAGCCCCGCGCGGCCGGCACACGAGGCGCCTTGGCCTTCATCTTCGGCGCGATCGGTTTCTACTTTTGGCTCATCTATTCGACGCTGGGCGGACGGATGATTCCCTTCGTCGCCGGCGAGCCGCCGCCGGCGCCCGTAATCGCGCAGCCCCCGTCGAAGCCCGTGACGCAGCCGCTCTATCACGGCGAAGGGACCGAAGCCGCGAAGCGCTTCCTCGGCGCCGAGCACGAATCCGGGCAAATCAGCTGGGACTGGGTACAAGGACGCATGCTGCTCTTCGTCCGGGGCCAGTCCCCCGGCTACTATCCCGCCTACCGCGGCTCGGACGGCACGCTCGTCCTGGTCGAGGGCGATAACGTGCTGGTCGGCCGCCCGGAGAATTGGCGCCGCCGCGTCCCGGCCCCGGGCTGCATGACGAGGCGAGTCGCCCTCGACGAGTACGAGAACATCTGGGCCGACACCGAATGCGGACGATGGCGCTACGACGTCGCGTGGAACAAGGCCGGCGACGACGGCCCGTTCCCCCTTCCGGCGACCCAGGACGCTTCGGGCGCGACGTGGACGCCGCTGCCGCAGGGCAAGCTCGAGATCGTCGACGCCTCCGGCCGCCGCGTCGCCCGGACCGCGCGCACGCCCGCGCTATTCGGGCTCGACAACGAAGGCCGCGCGTGGTCGGTGGACGCGTTCGGCCGGGCGACGATCTACGACCGTCAGAAGCTCCTCGCCGAGGCGGACCGGTGAGCGCGGAGCCCGAGCACGTCGCTTCCGGCGGCTTTCGCATCGACCGCCGCAAGGCGCTCGAGAAGCTCGCCGAGTACCAGCTGCCGGACCCGAAGCGCTTTCTGCTGCCGTGGCTCCGCTGCGCGCAGGCCTGCGGAGCGGGCACCGCCGACCTCAAGTTCACGGCGTCGTCGATCACGCTCACCTTCGACGGCAAGCCTCTCGCCTCGCGCTACGTGCGCGAACCGTTCGACGCTCTTTTCGCCGACGAGGCGGACTCGGCCCGCCACCGCGACCTGGCCACCGGGCTGCTGACGGCGTTCCGGCTCTCTCCGGCCGAGGCGTCGGTCGTCTCGGGCGTCGGGGACGAGCGGCTCCGGCTGCGCGGCAAGTCCGCCGAGGACGCCCAGGCGGAGGTCCTCGTCGACGGAGGCACGATTACCTCGCTCACCGTGAGCTGGAAGGGGAACGCGAAGAGGGTTCCCGCCGAATGCGTGGAAGCGGCGGCCTCGGCCGCGCGGATGCTTCCGTTCACGCTCTTCGTCAACGGCGCCGCCGCGGCGGCGGAACCCCGCGACCCATACGTCCGCACCGAGATCGACGGGACGCGCGTGCGCGTCTCGATCCCGCTCGACCCGACGGCTCGCGACACGACGGTCCGCGTGCACAAGCGCGGCGTGTTCACGGGGGAGGTCCCGATCCAGACTCCCATCGACGTGACGGCCGAGATCGACCGGGACGACTTCGTGCTCGACGCCTCGCAGAGCATGGCCGTCCGCGACGACCGCCTCGAGAACGCGCTCAAGCTCGTGCCGGGCGCGATCGACGGGCTCATCGTGAAAGCCTGCGGCGTCCAGCGCGAGTATCCGCGTCTGGCCGCCTTCCTGTTCGCGCCGGACAAGGAGAACCTGCGCGCCCGCATGGGAGCGACCGGCTGGGCGGCGAAGGTGCTCGCGGTGACGACCGACTGGACGGGCATGGACGGCGGCGGCTCGCTCAAGGCCTGCATGGAATTCGAGGCGCATGTGACGCGCTGGCTCCGGATCGTCGCCGCGCGCAGCCTGTTCTCCTACGCCGGAGATTCCGGCCAGCCGGCCGCGCGCGCTCTCTGGGAGACGCCGCTTTTTTTGGGGATCAACGGGAAGGGGCTCAGTTTGGCCGCGCTGAAGGAACAATGCACCAAGCGCGGCCTCGTCCCCGTCGCCAGGACGGTCCGGCCCGGCCCGCCGGACTTAGACATCGTCTGGCTCCCCGCCGGACCCGACGGCACGCTCGAGGCGCTGTTTCCCGGAAAAATCCGGGAGATGGACGAGCTGCTCGAGTCGCTCTTGAGAAGCTAGCAGGGTGCTGATAAACCCTATGGCCCTTCGGGAGGTCGAGATTGGGTCGATCGCAAGGCGCGACGAGCG